>NZ_JBFUHN010000033.1:0-66639 GCF_056402375.1 Variovorax sp. P4_B10
CAGCCTTGCTGCGCGCGGGCGCCTTGCAGCCAGCCCCTTTGCGAAGCAACGCGACCCCTTGCATAGCGTTAACAGGCCCTAGGCTCAAGCACCGCCTCCCACACGACCTTCGATTGCGCGTAGCGCTCGATCGTCATTTCTTCCAGGTGCCGCATGCGCCAGCCGTCGGCAAAGAGCCGCTGCACCGCGTCGCGGTCGAAGAAGCGCTTGGGCATGCCGTCGACGAGGTAGAAGAAATCCTCGTCCCTGCCGCTGGACGTCGGTCCGCGGCCGCCGAATTGGAGGTCGTTGACCGAGTTGAGTCGGCACAGCAGCAGGCCGTCCGGGCGCAGCACGCCGTGGATGCGTCGTACCAGCGCCAGTGTCTCGTCCCACGCGAAGTAGTGCAGCGACAGGCTGGCGAGCACCACGCCGACCGTGCGGCCGGCAGGCAGCGGAAAGGGCTCGCGGAAGTCCTGGCAATGGAACTGCGCGCCGGCCGGCACGCGCTGGCGGGCCTTCTCCACGGCCTCAGACGACAACTCGACGCCCACGACGCGCAGGCCTGCATCGACCAGCGTGGCGCTGTCGGGCCCGGTGCCGCAGCCCAGTTCGAGCACCGGGTCTTCGCCGGCCCGCTCCCGCAGCAACGGCAGCCAGCGGGGCAGCCAGGGATCGGTGCCCGCAGTGGTCATCATCCCTTGCCGTAGGGGTTGCGGATGCCCAACTCCGCGAGGATCTGGATTTCGTACGCCTCCATCTCCTCGGCATCGGCCTCGCTGGTCTCGTGGTCCCAGCCCTGCGCATGCAGCGTGCCGTGCACCAGCATGTGCGCGTAGTGCGCGGCCAGCGTCTTGCGCTGTTCCTTCGCCTCGTGCGCGATCACCGGCGCGCACAGCACCAGGTCGGCCATCGCCACGGGGCTCTGTGCATAGTCGAAGGTCAGCACGTTGGTCGCGTAGTCCTTGCCGCGGAATTCGCGGTTCAGCCGCTGGCCTTCCTCGGCATCGACGATGCGCACCGTGATCTCGCCGTCGATGTCGAGCGCATGGCGGATCCAGCGCGTCACGCTGTGGCGCGGCAGGGCGGCGCGATGTCGTTCGACGCCCTTGAAGCGCGCGAACTGCAGCGAGAGGGAAAGTGCGGGCAGCGTCATCTCAGTTTTCCATGGTGCCAAGCGCCACCCGTATTGCATGAAACCGGCGCGGCCAGTTCGCGGGACACCGCGGAACCGGCTTTGCCGGGCCGCCGGTGTCGCCCCCGGCGAGGGGGTGGGCGTAGCGACACGAAGTGCGCGAAGCCTGGGGGAGTTTCATTTCAATGCGCGCCGGCGCGCTTGCGCTGGCCGTCGTAGGCGTCGACGATCTTGGCGACCAGCGGATGCCGCACCACGTCGGCACTCGTGAAGTGCGTGATCGCGATGCCGCTCACGCGCCGCAGCACGCGCTCGGCGTCGATCAGCCCGCTCAGCTGCTGCTTGGGCAGGTCGATCTGGCTCACGTCGCCCGTCACCACGGCCTTTGCGCCGAAGCCGATGCGCGTGAGGAACATCTTCATCTGCTCGACCGTGGTGTTCTGCGCTTCGTCGAGGATCACGAAAGCGTTGTTCAGCGTGCGTCCGCGCATGAAGGCCAGCGGCGCGATCTCGAGCGCATTGCGCTCGAAGGCCTTCTGCACCTTCTCGTAGCCCATCAGGTCGTAGAGCGCGTCGTACAGCGGGCGCAGGTAGGGGTCGACCTTCTGCGTCAGGTCGCCCGGCAGGAAGCCGAGGCGCTCGCCCGCCTCTACCGCCGGACGCGTGAGCACGATGCGCTGCACTGCGGCGCGCTCCAGCGCATCGACCGCGCACGCCACCGCAAGATACGTCTTGCCGGTGCCCGCCGGACCGATGCCGAAGGTGATGTCGTGCTTGGCGATGTTGTCGAGGTACAGGGCCTGTGTCGGCGTGCGTGCGCGCAGATCGGCACGGCGGGTGACGAGCATGGCCGCGTCCTCGTCGCTCATCGAGCCATCGCCCGCGAGCGTGAGCTGCACCACGGCCGGGTCGATCGGGCGCTGGGCAATCTCGTAGAGTGCCTGCAGCACATCCATCGCACGTTGCGCGCCGGCCTTGGGACCGTCGACCTTGAACTGCTCGTGGCGGTGCGCGATCTTCACCCCCAGGGCTTCCTCGATGCGGCGCAGGTGAGCGTCCAGCGGTCCGCACAGATGGCCAAGGCGCGAATTGTTGGGGGGAGCAAAGGTGTGTCGCAGAATCACGCCGGACATTTCAAGGAAAAAGGGCACCCATGATAGGCAAACTCACCGGCACACTGGCCGAACGCAACCCGCCGCAGGTGGTGGTGGACTGCAACGGGGTCGGATACGAGGTCGACGTGCCGATGAGCACGTTCTACAACCTGCCCGGCACCGGAGAGCGCGTTTCGCTGCTCACGCACTTCGTCGTGCGCGAGGACGCGCAGATTCTCTACGGTTTCGGCACCGCCGAGGAGCGCGCGGCTTTCCGCCAGCTCATCAAGATCACCGGCGTGGGCCCGCGCACCGCGCTCGGCCTGCTCTCGGGCATGAGCGTGGGCGAGCTGTCGCAGGCGATCACGACGCAGGAGCTCGGCCGGCTCGTGAAGATCCCGGGCATCGGCAAGAAGACCGCCGAGCGGCTGCTGCTCGAGCTCAAGGGGAAGCTGGGCGCCGATATCGGCATGCCTGCACATGCCGCTTCCGATGCGCAGGCCGACATCCTGCAGGCGCTGATCGCGCTGGGCTACAGCGACAAGGAAGCCGCGCTGGCGCTCAAGGCGTTGCCGAAGGACGCGACCGTGAGCGAAGGGATCAAGCTGGCGCTGAAGGCGCTGGCGAAGTGAGCTTGAAGCTTTGCTTTTCGATGCGTTGTGGGTGATTCAGGGCGCGATCCCGCCGACGGTGTGCTCGCTCAGAGCAGTGGTTGATCGGCCAGCACGAGAGCAGTACCCGGTGTCCTGTGCACGCGCCCCGGAACGAAACATCCCTGAGCGCCCAGTACTTCGCGCCGCTCGCGCTTTCAGCGATCAGGGATGGATCTTCTCGCCCTTCGCCAGCATCTCCACGAACTGCGCGATGCGGCGCGCCCGGGTCTCGGGCTTCTTCGCGCCCTGCGTGCGGAACAGCACCGCATAGCGGTTGCGCGAATCCAGCGTCGCGAAGAAGGCCTTCGCCTTGCGGTTCGCATCGAGCGCGGCCTGCAGGTCGGGCGGCACGGTGGCGACGCTCTGGGCGTCGTAGGCCGCGTCCCAGCGTCCGTCGGTACGGGCGCGTTCGATCTCGGCGAGGCCGGCCGGCTGCATGCGGCCGTCGTCGATCAGCTTCAGCACCTTGTCGCGGTTGATCTTCGACCAGGTGCTGCGCGCGGTGCGCGGGGTGAAGCGCTGCAGGAAATGCTGCGCGTCTTCGCCTTTGCGCTGGCCGTCGATCCAGCCGTAGCAGAGGGCGACTTCGAGCGCCTCGGGGTGGTCGATGGAGGCGATGCCGCTGGCCTTCTTCGCCATGCGAATCCACACACCGGCCGCGGTGGCATGGTGGCGCTTCAGCCAACGTTCCCATGCGGCGACGGTGGTGCATTCGACCGGCGTGTCGTGCGTAATGCGCTCGACGGCCGCCGGTTTCTTCACGGCGGCGCGCGCCGTGCTCACGGCACCCACCAGTAGCGCAGCGCATGAAAGTAGATCGGCGCCGCGAAGATCACCGAGTCGAGCCGGTCGAGCATGCCGCCATGGCCCTCGATCATCGAGCCCCAGTCCTTCACGCCGCGGTCGCGCTTGATGGCCGACATCACCAGCCCGCCGAAGAAGCCCATGAAGCAGATCATGAAGGCCATCAGCGCAGCCTGCCACGGGTTGAACGGCGTGGCCCAGTAGAGCGCCGCGCCCAGCGCGGTGGCGCTCGCCACGCCGCCGATCAGGCCTTCCCAGGTCTTGGAGGGCGACAGCTCGGGCGCGACCTTGCGCTTGCCGAAGAGCTTGCCCCACACGTACTGCAGCACGTCGCTGCCTTGCACCACGATCACGAGGAAAGCGATCAAGAGCAGGTTGCGGCCTTCGAAACCCGGAATCTGCAGCGTGAGCAGCGCGGGCACGTGGCTGATGCAGAACACGCAGACCATCAGCCCCCACTGGATCTTCGAGGTGCGCTCCAGGAAGCGCTGCGTGTCGCCGCCCACCGCCGCGAGGATCGGCAGGATCAGGAAGGCATAGACCGGGATGAAGATCGAATACAACCCGTACCACTCGATCCAGATCAGGAAGTACTGCCCCGGCAGCGCAACGAAGAACGCGAGCGCGATCGCCGCATGGTCGCCGCGCCGCGTGTAGGCGAGGCTGATGAACTCGCGCAGCGCATAGAACGAGATCAGGTAGAACAGCACGATCACGCCGCCCTTGCCGAACGCGAAGGCGAGGCCGATCACCGCCACCATCACCCACCATGCGTTGACGCGCGAGTTGAGGTTGTCGATCACCGAATGCGGCTGGCCGTTCGCCACCCGCCACTTGAGCAGCACGCCGATGGCCGAGGCCAGCAGCAGCACGCCGAAGACGCCGCCGAAGAGCTTGAGCGTGGTCCACGCGAAGGGAGAGAGTTCGATCACGAGGCGGTCCCTCCGTTCTGCTCGATGCGGTCGTATTCGGGGCGCAGGTCGAGCATGGCGGTGCGTGCGCGGGCGATGAACGTGTTCTTGTCCTCGCCTTCCTCCAGCTTGATCGGCGTGCCGAAACGCACCGTGCAGGCCAGCGGAATCGGCACCAGCGTGCCCTTGGGCAGCACGCGCTTCAGGTTCTCGATCCACACCGGCACCAGCCGCACGCTGGGACAGGCGCGCGCCAGGTGGAAGAGGCCGCTCTTGAGCGGCAGCAGGATCTCGTCGCCGGTGTTGCGCGTGCCCTCGGGGAACATGATCAGCGAGTCGCCGCCCTCCAGCGCCTGCGTCATCTGCTCGACCGGGTTCTCGCCCTGGCCCGAGCCGTCGCGCCGGATCATCAGCGCATTGAACACGTCGGCGCCGATGAACTGGCGCAGCTTCGAGGCGTTCCAGTAGTCCTGCCCCGCCACGGGCCGGGTGAGCGCGCGCAGGTCGGGCGGCAGCGTGGCCCAGAGCAGCACGAAGTCGCCGTGGCTCGTGTGGTTGGCGAAGTACAGCGTCTGCTCGGCCTTGGGCGTGGTGCCGCTCCAGATGGCGCGCACGCCGGTCAGGAGCCCGGCCGCACCGATGATCAGCTTGCCCGCGACGATGGCGAGCGCGCGGCGCAGCACCGTGCTTTCGGGCTTGGGCTTGTCGCTGTTCTTGTTGTTGTCTTCGTCGGTCAAGAGAGATCCTGTGTCATCAAGGCGAGGAGAAACATGGCGCTCTGGCAGGCGACCACGATGGCTTGGCGCTGCATGAGCTGGCGGGTGCCTTGCACGCGGTTGTCGAGCGGACGGATGTGCTGCGATGGCTGTGCATTGCGCAGGCCGAGGCTGTCGAGTGCGCCATCGAGTGTTTCCAGCGATGCGATGGTGCCGCGCGCCAGGTCGTCGAAAAGCGCCTGGTCCAGCCGCAACCGGAAAGCGAAATAGCGTTCGAGCACCCCGAGGATCACGGCCGCGCCGAAGCCCATGGCGGCCGTGGTCGAGAGCGAACGCAGCGTCAGCGCGAGCACCAGCGCGGCGATGCATGTCAGCGCGAAGCCCCAGATCGCCAGCACCGTGAAGGCGCGCAGCAGGCCGGCCAGTGCTGCGCAGGTGGCGCGTTCGTTGTCAGTCATGAGGCGGTACCTCTGGCGTGACGGAGCCCAGCGGCGCCAGAGAAACCATCCATGCGCGCCGCAGAACGATCTGCGGCCGGGCCTGGCGCACCGTGTCCTCGGCCTGCGCCAGGCCGCCTGCCGAACCGTAGCGGCCCAGCCATGCGATCGCCGCGGCGGCACTGCGCGAAAAGCCGAGCGCACAGCACACCCACACCGGCGCGCCTGCGGCGTTGCGGCGCTGGCCTTCGATGACTGCTGCTGCGCGTTGCAAGCGCACTGTCGGCGGCACCACCAGGTCGAGCAGCGGCACACAGCGCGCATCCGGCACGCCGGCCGGCATCTGCAGTTCGGCACACAGGCTCACCAGCCGGGGCTGGCCGGCGGCCAGCCATTCGGCATGCGTCGGCCGGCGGCCCAGCCGCAGGCCGGGCACCACCTCGACCGAGGCCGGCAGCTTGCGCGTCCAGAGCCAGGCGTTGATCGCCGCGCACAGGCGGTAGGGCGCGAACAGCCAGCGCGCCGCCCAACCCATGCGCCCCTGCCTGTTCATCTGGAAGCCGCGCGCGCCGAAGCCGATGTAGTTGAGTGCCACGAACCCAAGCGACGCAGCCGGCCACGCCAGCCACAGCGAGGCGCCGCCGCCATACAACGCAGCGGCAAGAAGCAGCGCCGCGCCCACGGCATAGAAGCCCGCGAGCATCCAGCGCTGCGGGTCGCGTGCGAGTTGCCATGCATGCGGCATCGACACCGCGCGCTCCAGCGGCCAGAGCCAGACGCACACCACCCCCAGCAGCGCGCCGGTCGGAATGTCGATGAAGTGGTGCTGCCAGGTCGTGAGCACCGATGCGCAGATCGCGAACGCCCACACATGCAGCACCAGCCGCGCCCAGAGCGCGCGCAGGAACTGCCGGTACCAGTCCCACAGGATCACCGCCAGCGCGATGTGCAGCGAAGGCGCCTGGTTGAACGGCTGGTCGAAGCCGCGCAGCGCGTTGAACAGAAAGGCCGGCGCGCCCTCGACCGGCGGCTGTCCGAAGCTGAAGTGCAGCGGCCAGACGATGAAGCAGCTGCAGGCGATCAGTGTCGCGGTGACGAGCCGCAGCGCATGGCGGTCCAGCGCGTGCTTGCTGCGCGCGAGGAACAGCGACAGCGCATAGAACACGTTGATCGTCCAGTACGGAAAGATCGTCCACGGCCAGAACGGTATCTGCCGCTCCCAGTCGAAGGCCATCGAGGGCACGTTCGCACGCGTGGTGGCCCACCAGTTGGCGAAACCGTAGGTCGCATAGAACAGCGGCCCGAGGAGCACGAGCCACGCGGCTGCGCGCTTCCAGGGACGTTGTCCAGGCCGGGTTCTCATCGCCCCGTGCGCACCGCCAGCGAAACCGTGAAGATGCCCCACTCGTCGATCCGCTGGTCGATCTTGCGGAAGCCCGCTTCCTCCACCAGCTGGTCCATCTCGACCTGCGTGCGGCGGCGCATCACCCAGGCCTCGCCCTGGCGGTGGCTGGTGAGCGCGCGCGCAATCATCTCGAGCTGCGGATGCCAGGGCTGTCCGGTGTAGACGAGGTAGCCGCGGTCTTCCACCGCGTCGCCCACGCCCGCGAGCGAGCGCCGCACCATCTCGTTGTCGGGGAAGAGCTCGTAGAGGCCCGACACCACCGCCAGCGTGGGCCGTGGCGTCACGCTCGCGAGGCTGATGCGGTCGAAGGCGTCGGCCTGCACGAACTGCGCAACGTCCTCGAGGCCCTTCTCGGCGATCAGTGCGCGGCCGTCGCGCACATTGATGTCGCTGTAGTCGCGCAGCAGGATCGAACTGGCCTTGACCGGGCTCGCGAGCACCGCGTCGAGCACATAGCGGCCGTGGCCGGCGGCAATGTCCATCACCCGCACCTCGCGGTGCATCTCGGCCAGCCGCTCCATCGCGATGCGCAGCAGCTCCTCGACGTGGATCTTGCGCTGCCGGATGCCGCGCCAGCCGATCGAGTTCAGGTACGTGTTGTCGATGGACCGGCCCAGCGGCCCCTTGCCGTGCGGGTGGTTGCGGTAGACGTAGTCGAGCGTGCTGCCCGAATCGAAGCCGGTCTCGTGGCCAAGCGCAATGCCGTTCGACAGCGTGCCGCCAACGCGCAAGCCCCCGCGCGTCATGGCCCAGTAGGCGCCGCGCGCCGACAGGGGCGAGAGCGGTTCGGCCAAGGCGCGCGACTCGTCAGCCGTGTCGCCGCTCAGGTGCGCCGCACGGCGGTCGACCGGCACGGCCGGCGCGTCGAAGCGCTGCAGGATGAATTCGCGGATCGACTGGACGGCCGGCGCCCGGTCTTTCTCGCCCAGCGTGTCGTGGAAGAAGCCCGGCAGTTCGGTCTTGGTCTTGACCGCGCTGCCCAGCCGCTCGAAGAACTGGTGCTGCGGCTTGTGGTGCACCACCCAGTCGGCGCCCGAGATCAGCAACTGCACCGGCAGCGTGATCGCATTGGCGTCGGCCACCACGCGGTCGGCCGCTTCGTAGAGGCCCAGCAGGATATTGACCGCGATGGGCCGCGAGATCAGCGGATCGCTCTCGTAGCTCGCGATGCGTGCCGGGTCGTGCGTGAGGAATTTCGCCTTCACGTAGCTGTTGACGAAGAAGAGTCCGCGCAGCTTGTGCATCAGACCCAAGCCGGCGCGCGCGAACGGCACGTAGAGCTTCACCTTGAAGGCCGGCGAGGCCAGCGTGAGCCCGCGCACCTTGGGCGCGTAGTCGTGGGCCCAGGTCGCGATCAGCACCGCGCCCACGCTTTGCGCGACGACGTGGATGTCCTCTTCGGGCACGCCGTGCGCGCTGCCGATGTGGTGGACGAAGGTCTGCACGTCGCGCACCGAGGTGCCGAAGCTCGGGCTGTAGCCGCGCTGGCCGGGCGAACGGCCGTGGCCGCGCGCGTCCCAGGCGAAGAAGTCGAAATCGGGCAGGTTCAGCTCGTCGACCAGGTGCGCCATGCGCGCACCGTGCTCATGGCCGCGGTGGAACAGCACGATGGCGCCGCGGCGCGTGGCGCCCGTGGCAGGCCAGTGGCGGTAGAAAAGCGATTCGCCGTCGTGCGTCTGGAAGTGGTGCTCGGCGGCAATGCGTGGAATGGTGTCGGTCATGGAATCCCTGTCGATTCTGGTTTTTGTTCAGTGGCTGCCTGCGGCATCGGCTTCGGCCAATGCGCGGCGGATGCGGTTGACGGTGGTCCAGGCCACGAGCGCCGCGGCCAGCGGCATCAGCCAGGCCGTCCAGCCCGGCAGCGGCCAGCCCAGCGCCACGTAGAGGCCGAGCGCGCCGAACACGAAGGCCCGGTCGCTCTTGCCCAGCGGCCCGTCGTAGCGGCGCGAGGCTCCCACCGTGGGGCCGAGCGCGCCGGCGAACTCGCTCAGCCCGGCCAGCACGATCACCGTGCCGACCCAGAACGGGCTGAAGGGCTGCACCAGCGCGAAGGGGAGGTAGAGCGCGGCATCGGAGACCACGTCGGTCAGTTCGTTGAGGAAGGCGCCCAGCCTGCTCTGCTGGTTGTGCTCGCGCGCCAGCATGCCGTCGATGGCGTTGAAGGCCATGCGCAGGAACATCCAGGCGGGGATGAGCCCGAAGGCCGCGAAGGATGAGAGGTAGGGCGCCGCGAAGAAAAGCCAGAGCCCGAGGGCGACCGACACGACGCACGCCGCCAGCGTGACCTGGTTGGCCGTGACGCCCATGACATGCAGGCGGACCACCAGCGGCCGCAGCAGGGCCTGGAAGCGCGGCTTCAGTTCGTAGATTGACACGTGCTGGCTTCCCCTCGTTTGTTATATGGCCGGAGCATTCTGCCAGTGTGGCAGGCACTAAACTCAGTCCGAAAACTCACCAAATGACGATCCAGACCGACGATTTCGCACCCGCCCCTCAACGCGTGGTGTCCGCCGCCCCCGCCTCGCCCAACGAAGAGGCGATCGAGCGGGCCTTGCGCCCCAAGCTGCTCGACGAATACGTCGGCCAGGCCAAGGTGCGCGAGCAGCTCGAAATCTTCATCGGCGCCGCGCGCAAGCGCAAGGAGGCGCTCGACCACGTCCTGCTGTTCGGCCCGCCAGGCCTGGGCAAGACCACGCTGTCGCACATCATCGCGGCCGAACTGGGCGTCAACCTGCGCCAGACATCGGGCCCCGTGCTCGAAAAGCCCAAGGACCTGGCGGCGCTCCTGACCAACCTCGAGCCGAACGATGTGCTCTTCATCGACGAGATCCACCGCCTGAGCCCGGTCGTCGAGGAAATCCTGTATCCCGCGCTGGAGGACTACCAGATCGACATCATGATCGGCGAGGGCCCCGCGGCGCGCAGCATCAAGCTCGACCTGCAGCCCTTCACCCTGGTGGGCGCCACCACCCGCGCCGGCATGCTGACCAACCCGCTGCGCGACCGCTTCGGCATCGTCGCCCGGCTGGAGTTCTACACGCCCGAGGAACTCGCGCTGATCGTGCGGCGCAGCGCCGGCCTGCTCAAGGTCGAGACCGACGCCGCCGGCGGCTTCGAAATTGCCCGCCGCTCGCGCGGCACGCCCCGCATCGCCAACCGCCTGCTGCGCCGCGTGCGCGACTATGCCGAGGTCAAGGGCGACGGCCGCATCACCGAGGACATCGCCCACAAGGCGCTGGCCATGCTCGACGTCGATCCGCAGGGTTTCGACCTGATGGACCGCAAGCTGCTCGAAGCCGTGATCCACCGCTTCGACGGCGGCCCGGTCGGCCTGGACAACGTGGCGGCCAGCATCGGCGAGGAGCGCGACACCATCGAGGACGTGATCGAGCCCTACCTCATCCAACAGGGCTACCTGCAGCGCACGCCGCGCGGCCGCATCGCCACGCTGGCGGCCTACCGCCACCTGGGCGTGACGCCGCCGTCGAGCCGTTCCGACGGACAGGATCTTTTCGGAGCTTGAGGCAAACCCATGCACACCCATGACCTGAGCGCCTGGCAGCACGACCACCACTTCGGTGCCGGCAATGCTTCGGCCGAGCGCAGCACCCGCCTCGTGATGTGGATCACCGCCACGATGATGGTGATCGAGATCGGCGCCGGCTGGTGGTTCAACTCGATGGCGCTGCTGGCCGACGGCTGGCACATGAGTTCGCACGCGCTGGCCATCGGCCTGAGCGCCTTTGCCTATGCGGCGGCGCGGCGCTACGCGCGCGACCCGCGCTTTGCCTTCGGCACCTGGAAGATCGAGGTGCTGGGCGGCTTTGTGAGCGCGCTGCTGCTGCTCGGCGTCGCGGCGCTGATGGTGGCGGGCTCGCTCGAACGGCTGTGGTCGCCCTCTGCGATCCATTACCCCGAGGCGGTGGCCGTCGCCGTGCTGGGGCTGGTGGTCAACCTGGTCTGCGCGCGGCTGCTGGGCGGCACGCACCACGACCACGATCACGGGCATCACCATGCCCACGGCCACCACCATCACCACGAACATGGCCACGACCTGAACCTGCGCTCCGCCTACCTGCACGTGGTGGCCGATGCCGCCACTTCGGTGCTCGCCATCGCGGCGCTGCTGGGTGGCTGGTTCTACGGCTGGGCCTGGCTCGACCCGGCGATGGGCATCGTCGGCGCCGTACTCGTGGCACTCTGGGCCAAGGGGCTGCTGAAGGAAACCGGCAAGGTGCTGCTTGACCGCGAGATGGACCATCCCGTCACGGCCGAGATCCGCGAAGGCGTGGAAACCACCCTGGCCGGTTCGGAAACCCGCGTCGCCGACCTGCACGTCTGGCGCGTCGGCCGCGATGCCTACGCCTGCGCGCTCACCGTCGTGACGCACTCGCCGACGCTGACGGCCGACGAGGTGCGCGCCTGCTTCTCGATGCACGAGGAAATCCGCCACTCGACGGTGGAAATCCAGCGCTGCCCGGATTAGGTTCGGTTTTTCGCTCCTTCCCCCTCTGGGGGAAGGTTGGGATGGGGGCAGGCAGAGCGCTCGATGGGTACGCCGCTTGCCCCCACCCCAACCCTCCCCCGGGAGGGGAGGGAGCAAGTCAAGCCGTCGGGCGCGCGTGCCGCACGATCAGTACCTGCGCGGCGTAGTAAGTCGCCAGCACCCAGAGCGAGGCCAGCGGCAGCGCCGAAACAAAACGGTTGGTCGCCAGCAGCGCATCGCTCAGCATGAAGAAGCACGCGCCCACCGCCACCCACAACGCTGACGGATCGGTATGGCGCAGCACCGCCGCCCGCCCGATGGCCTGCGCCGCCATGCCGGCGATCACCACCACGTAGATCCCGACCGGGATGCGCAAGGCCGGCGGCAGTCCGCCCTGCCAAAGGAACGCATACATCGCCACGCCGATCAGCAGCGTCGCCACCAGCGCCCCGCGGCGCGGGAACATGCCGACGCCGATGCGGAACAACGCGATGTACGCCAGGTGGGCGAGCAGGAAGCAGACAAGCCCGGGCACGAACAGCTTCGCAGACCCCATCAGCAGCACATCGCCCGCCAGCGAGGCGGCCAGCCCGGCCAGCAGAAGACCGTCGAAGCGCGTCACGGCACCCGCCTTCATCGCGCGCCTGGCCGCAAGGAAGATGGCGATCGCCAATGCCAGCGGCTTGCCGATGTGGTGCAGCCAGCCGATGCCCAGCGCCGCGCTCGCGGTGGCCAGCGCGGCCGCCTCGACCAGCAGCACCTCGGTGACCGAGAAGCGCCCCTGCAGCACGCCGCCGATGGCCCACAGGCTCGCCGTCAGCGCGGCGAGCCACACGGCAGCCTGCGGCAGCGGCAAGCCATCGGAAAACCACAGGAAGACAGCCACCGTGTTCAGCAGCACCAGGAACTGCAGCCCGGCAAACCACTTCACCCCTGGGCTCACAGGCGGCTCGTAGCGCGTCACCTTCGCGATGTCGAAGGCCGGCTTCGGAAAGCGCGCCGCCACGTCGGCCGGCCGCCAGCCGGGCGGCTTGAACCACACGCGCAGCTTGTCGGCCCAGCTGCGCGCATGCCACGAATCCTTGGCCAGCGCCCAGTACACCTCGGCATTCGCCCACAGCGGGTCCCAGCTGCCGAGCTGGCTGCGCGTGCCGTAGACGCAGCGTTCGCCTTCCTCCCGGAAGCTGCCGAACAGGCGGTCCCAGATGATCAGGATGCCGCCGTAGTTGCGGTCGAGGTACCCGTCGTTCACCGCATGGTGCACGCGGTGGTTCGAGGGCGAGCAGAACCAGCGGTCGAACCAGCCGAGCTTGCCGACCTGCTCGGTGTGCACCCAGAACTGGTAGAGCAGGTCGACGAGCGCCACCACGCCGAACACCAGCGGCGGCACGCCGGCAATGGCCATCGGCAGGTAGAACACCCAGCCCAGCAGCGCGCCGCTCGAGGTCTGGCGCAGCGCGGTCGAGAGGTTGTAGTGCTGGCTCTGGTGGTGCACCACATGCGCCGCCCACAGCACCGCCGACTCGTGGCCCATGCGGTGCAGCCAGTAGTAGCAGAAGTCGTAGAACACCAGCGCCAGCAGCCAGCCGTACCAGGTGGTCCAGAAGTCGCGGGCCGTCTCGGGGGGGAACAGCGCCACCGCCGAATACACGGCCGTGTAGATGCCGATGCGCAGCAGCCCGGTCAGCACCGCGCTGATCTGGCTCAGCATGCCCAGCCCGATGCTGTTGACCGCATCGGCCAGCCGGTAGGTGTCCTGCCCGGTGCCGCGGCGCGCCCGCACGCGGCCCACCGCGAGCTCGATCGCGATCAGCAGGAAGAACACCGGGGTTGCGAGAACGATGATCTGGCCAGGGCGCATCGCGCGATTGTGGCGTTGCCATCGGGCCACGCGTCACCGGGATGTCACGGGTGTGCCATCGCGGCGTCACGCGAAGGTGGGAGCCTACCCGTCCATGCAACGCGACGACGCTTTCCTGCGCGCATGGCGCGACACCGCGACCCGGGCCTCGGAACCGGAGGACGACGATCGCCTGCGTCCACCGCTGCACTTCCGCACGCTCTGGATCTCCGACCTGCACCTGGGCACCCCCGGCTGCCAGGCCCGGGCGCTGCTCGACTTCCTCAAGCACACCGAGTGCGAAACGTTGTTCCTGGTCGGCGACATCATCGACGGCTGGCAGCTCAAGCGCCACTGGTACTGGCCGCAGGCGCACAACGACGTGATCCAGAAGCTGCTGCGCAAGGCGCGCAAGGGCACGCGCGTGATCTTCATTCCCGGCAACCACGACGAGTTCGCCCGCAAGTACCTGCACCACAACTTCGGCGGCATCGACGTGGCCGAGGAATGGATCCACGAGACCGCCGACGGCCGCAAGCTCTGGATCATCCACGGCGACCTGTTCGACGGCGTGATCCAGTGCGCCAAGTGGCTCGCCCACGTGGGCGATTCGCTCTACGAATTCACGCTCAAGCTGAACCGCCACCTCAACTCGCTGCGCGCGCGCATGGGGCTGCCGTACTGGTCGCTTTCCAAATACCTCAAGGGCAAGGTCAAGCGTGCCGTGAGCTACGTGGGCGACTTCGAGAACGCCGTGGCGCGCGAGGCCCGCAAGCGCGGCGTGCAGGGCGTGGTCTGCGGCCACATCCACCACGCCGAGATGCGCGACATCGACGGCATCCTCTATTGCAACGACGGCGACTGGGTCGAGAGCCTCACGGCGCTGGCCGAGCATGCCGACGGCACGCTGGAGATCATCGACTGGGCGCAGCACATGCCGGTGCCGGCGAAGGCGCTGCCGGCGCGGGAAGCCGTGGCGGCCTGAACAGGCCAGGCCGGTTCAGGCGCCGCCCGAAGGGCCCTTGGTCGTCGGATGGCCGAGGTACTGCCCGCGCCAGGCGTCGCAGTGGCGCCACATGCTCTTGCCCACCTCGTCCATCCACAGCCACCAGGTCAGTGCGAGGTCTCCGGCGTCGTTGGCGTCCGGAAAGAGAGGGGCCGCCGGCGCAGCGCGGGCCGGTGGGGCGGGCAGCTCGTAGTCGCACAGCCGTTCGACGCTGGCGTGCGAGAAACCCGGGGTGGTGGCGTGCATGTTGCTCTCCGTTGAGGGCAGCGCATTCTTTGGCGCACTGAACAACTCCCGGACAGGGATTTTCCGCGGCTGCGCGCGGGCACTGGAGAGGACTATCCCGGGTGTGGGCCCAAACTACGGAAACCGGCGAAGCTGCGCGCCGCGGCCGGGGCGGCATGACGCCTGCCACACCCGCTGTTGCTGCATTCGTCGCTTTGGACGATGCTCCCGAGGCCGCCCCCGCGCCAAGATGCCTGCACGCAACAGGCCGCCGGCGTGGCGCCACAGGAGACGGACATGGCAGGTCCACTGCAGGGACTGCGGGTGATCGAGATGGCGGGCCTCGGCCCCGGGCCTTTCTGCGCGATGCTGTTCGCCGACATGGGCGCGGAGGTGATCCGCATCGAACGGCCCGGCACGCGGACGGCGCTGCACGACATCCTTGCGCGCGGACGCAGCACGCTGCAGGTCGACCTTCGCGCCGAAGGCGCGGCGCCACCCATGCTCGACGCCATCGCCAAGGCCGACGTGCTCATCGAGGGCTTTCGCCCCGGCGTGATGGAGCGTCTCGGCCTCGGCCCCGCCGAATGCCATGCGCGCAACCCGCGCCTGGTTTACGGCCGCATGACCGGCTGGGGCCAGCACGGGCCGCTCGCCCATGCGGCGGGCCACGACATCAACTACATCGCCATCAGCGGCGCGCTGCACGCCATCGGCCGCTCCGGCGAGGCGCCCGTGCCGCCGCTCAACTACGTGGGCGACTTCGGCGGCGGCGCGATGCTGCTGGCCTTCGGCATCCTCGCCGCGCTGCATGAGGCGAAGGGCTCGGGCCAGGGGCAGGTGGTCGATGCCGCCATGACCGACGGCGCGGCACTGCTGTCGTCCATGATGTACGGCTTCAAGTCGGCCGGCCTGTGGAGCAACCAGCGCGGCGAGAACATGCTCGACGGCGGCGCGCACTTCTACGACACCTATGCCTGCGCCGACGGCAAGTACGTGGCCGTGGGCGCTATCGAGCCGCAGTTCTACGCGCTGCTGCGCGAGCGCTGCGGCATCGCCGACGACACCGCTTTCGACGCGCAGATGGACACCGACCGCTGGCCGTTGCTCAAGCTGCGCATGGCCGACGTGTTCCGCACCCGCACGCGCGACGAATGGTGCGTGCTGCTCGAGGGCAGCGACGCCTGCTTCGCGCCCGTGCTCGATTGGGACGAGGCGCCCGAATACCCGCACAACGTGGCGCGCGGCACCTTCGTGGAGGTCGGCGGCGTGGTGCAGCCTGCGCCCGCGCCGCGCTTCAGCCGCACCGCACCCGTCGTGCCGCCGGCCACCGCGCACGACGACGGCGAGGCCATGCTGCGCCGCTGGGGCGTTCGCCGCGTGGACTGACGATCCATCCCAGAGACCATCAAGGAGCCCACCCATGCCCATCGACTTCCGCCGCTCATGGAGCGATGAAGACCTGGAGCTCTACCGCGACACCGTGGTGCGCTTCATCGAAACCGAAGTGCTCCCGCACGACGAGGAGGCCCGCAAGCGCGGCCACGTGGGCCACGAGGTCTGGCGCAAGGCCGGCGCGCTCGGCCTGCTGTGCGCCGACGTCCCCGAGGTCTACGGCGGCGCCGGCGGCGACTTCCGCCACGAGGCCGTGTTCTACGAAGAAATGTCGCGCCGCGCCCTCACCGGCATGGCCACCTCGGTGCATGCCATCGTGGCGCACTACTTCCTCAACCACGGCACCGAGGAACAGAAGCGCCGCTACCTGCCGCGCATGGCGCGCGGCGAGCTGGTCGGCGCCATCGCCATGACCGAGCCCGGCGCCGGCTCCGACCTGCAGGGCATACGCACCCGCGCCGAGAAGAAGGAGGGCGGCTACGTCATCAACGGCTCGAAGACCTTCATCACCAACGGCTACCTCGCCGGCGTGGTGCTGGTGGTGTGCAAGACCGACCCGACGCAGGGCGCGAAGGGCACGTCGATCCTCATCGTCGAGACCGAGGGCTGCCAGGGCTTTCGCGTCGGCCGCGTGCTCGACAAGATCGGCATGAAGGCGCAGGACACCTCCGAGCTCTTCTTCGACGATGTGTGCGTGCCGGCCGATGCGCTGCTGGGCGGCCAGGAAGGGCAGGGCTTCTTCCAGCTCATGGGCGACCTGCCCTACGAGCGCACCATCATCGGCGTGAGCGCGCTCGCCACCATGGAAGGCGCCTACCAGGCCACGCTCGACTACGTGCGCGACCGCAAGGCCTTCGGCAAGCCGATTGCCGAGTTCCAGAACACCAGGTTCAAGCTGGCCGAGATCGCCACGCAGATCAAGGTGGGCCGTGCCTTCATCGACCGCTGCGTCGAAGACCTGGTGGCCGGCAAGCTCGACACCGCCACCGCTTCGATGGCCAAGCTCTGGGGCTCCGAAACCCAGGGCCGCGTGGTGGACGAATGCCTGCAGCTCTTCGGCGGCTACGGCTTCATGAACGAATACATGGTCGCGCGCATGTACGCCGACGCCCGGGTGCAGCGCATCTACGGCGGCACCAACGAGATCATGAAAGAGGTGATTTCGCGGGCGCTCTGAACGCCCCGGCCAGGGCAGCCGCCTCGGACAGCCGGCGAATCTCGGCCCGTGCGATCTCGCGGTGGTGGTAGGAGGGCGAGATGCCGATGAACCGCGTGTACCGCTCGACCGCGGCCACGGTGTTGCCCACGTCTTCCAGCGCCAGCGCTTCGAGCATGAACCGGGTGAAGAGCTTGTTGGCGTCGGCCTCCCGGTCCGACGCCGCGAGCGACTTGGGCCGAAGCTCGGGGTGCAAGTCAAAGATCTTTCGTTGCACCTCCATCACCTCGATCAATGCGCGGCCGATTCTTTCGATGTTCCCGGTGACGGGGTCCAGGTTTTTGTTGCGCACTTCCGCCGCGGCCTGGTCCAGCAGGTGCGAGGCCACCCGCAGCAGTTGGTGAAGAGGCTTGAGCGTCATGGCCGGACCATTGGGCCGCCGGCCTCGCGCCGGAAGAAACGATCGGACGATGCCTGTTTCCCGGCATCGTCGAACTTCCGGGCCAGCTGCCGCTCGCGCTCGGCAATCGCCAGGCGCTTTGCCATGTCGTAGCCATGCGCCTTCACCGAGAAGGCCTTGCACACACTGCCCTTGCCCGCGGTGAAGGTGGTGGCGAGCCAGTAGCCGGGATGGCCGGCATTGGGCGTCTTGAACTGGACCCCGCTGACACCGCTGGAGTTGGTGCTGCGGGTGATCTCCGACTTCGAGCGCTTGGGCGCGCGCGGCCCCGCCGGCTGCACCGTCATGCCTTGGCGGATCGCTTCCTCGGCCGGATGCAGCCGTGCCAGTCCCGGCATCCGGTCCAGCTGCCTCGCGCGTTCCTCGGCGGCCAGCGCCTGCGCCGCCTTGCCCACGGCCTCGACCGGGAAATCGACACGGAGTATTTCGTTCCGCCCGATGCAGGTCTTGGCGGTCCAGGCCCGCACCCTGCCGCCGGATGCGACCTGGCAAAAGACGCCTGAAATGCCGGTGGTGTTGTTGGCCCGGAGCTTTTCTGCACGGGTGCGCCGTGCCACCGGCGGCACGCTGCGGACCACGGCGTCGCGCCAGTCCTGCGCCTGGAGCAAGGCCTGCTCCAGGCTGCCGTAGCTGGCCTTGCCGAACTGCCTGTAGTAGCGAGTGCCGTTGCGCACGAGCGAGACTTCGAAGCCCCAGCGGCGGGGCGCAATGCCGTACATGGCAGCTGGGTTGGGGATACCTCTGGGCATTGCTCGACTTGCACCTGTGCTGTTCTGACAGGAATGCTAGGGAATGCGGGGTGGGGGCGGTATCACCGATTTCCGTAGTCGTGGGGCAAACGGAGCCTTTCAACTTGGAGGCCGGCCGCCGATGATGGGCCTTCAAGCGCCATCCAACGTATGGGTTCCCCTTCTTGCGGCCCTGATTTCAGAGCGCATCGGTTGGGGTGGTGAGAATGCTGCGAAGGCGCCGTAACTAGCGGATCACGCCCAGCCTCCGCGCAATCGCCACAGCCTGCGTCCGGCTCTTCGCATCCAGCTTCATGTTGATATTCCGCAGATGCGTGCGAACGGTGCTGTCGGAAACGAACAGCTTTTCTGCCATCGCATTGTTCGAGTACCCCTCGGCCAACAGCTGCAGCACGCGAATCTCCTTGCGCGTGAGTGGCTCCTTGATCGCATCGCCAGTCGATGTCGCCTCCGCGTCGGCTGGCGCCATCGGCCCCATCGCCTGCAGCAACCGCTGTAGATAGTCCGCCAGGATCGGATCGCCATGCGTCGAAGGAGATGCAGAAGCAGCCTCCTGCATCGCCGCATTCGCATACCGCTGCACCAGCGTCCCCACCGCCGGCCCTTCATCGAGGATCAGCCGCATGAAGCCTTCCTGGCTCGCGGTCTGCAGCGCGGCGCCGATCTCCTCGATGGCGGCGGCCATCTCGCCCATGCGTTGCAGCGCCATCGCGCGCAGCACGCGCAGCTTGAGGACGCGGCGGTTGCGGGTCGATGCGACGGCGGCGTGGATCTCGGCGTCGAGCACGGCCAGCGCGGCGCGTGCGTCGCCGAACACGATCTCCCACCGCGCCTTGGCCAGCGCCAGGTAGTCGAGGTCGTGTGCGAGCAGGCGTTGGCGGCGCTCGCGTTCCCACAGCTCGGGGTCGCCGGCGCGCAGCAGCTCGTCGCGCGATGCGGGGCCGTTGCCCTGCAGCAGCAGCATGCGCGAGCGCTCCAGCTTGGCGCCGGCCACCACGCGGGGCAGCTGGCGGTGGTGGCCGAGGTATTCGAGCTCGGTCAGCGCCTGGAAGGCCGCATCGATGTCGCCGGCGTGGAACGCAATGCGCGAGCGCATCACGTGGCTCAGGATCATGTGGTCGGGCAGGCCCACGTCGCGCGCGAGCGGCAGGTACACGTTCAGCAGGTGGTCGGCCTGCGGCAGCTGGTTCGACTCGTACACCACGCCGGCATAGAGCACGCCGGCCCATGCGTTGCCGTGGCTGTGGTTGTACGACACGGCATGCGTGGTGTCGACGGCCATGCGCAGCCGCGCTGTGGCCTGGCGCAGGCGGCCTTCGAGCAGGTCGAACAGGCCGGCGAGCGACTCGGTGTACATGCGGTTGAAGGTGCTGTTGCCCTGCTCGCGGCGTGCGGCGTCGAGCAGGCGCTGCGCCTCGCGCTGGTCGCCGCGCACGGCCAGGATGTGGGCCATGGCATTGAGCAGCACGCTGTCGGCAAAGGCCAGTCCGGTGGGCAGGCGCGCGAGGCTTTGGCGTCCGACCTCGTAGGCCTCGTCGTGCCGGTCTTGCATGGCCAGCAGCAGCGGCACGAGCGTGTGCGCACTCGCGCGAACTTCAGGAATGGCGCTGTCGATGCAGCCCGATTGCTCGAGCATCTGCATCGCCTCCCACGGCCCGTGCGTGAAGCAGGTGGCCCACAGCGCGATCGGTTGCAGGAACGGGTGCGCGCGCAGCTGGTGATCCGGAATGGCCGAGAACCAGCGCGCGAGCATGCGCATGCGGCCCTGTTCGAGGAACTGTGCTGCGCAGCTGTCGAGCAGGGTCAGCGCATGGGGATGGTCGCCGCCTTCGATCGCATGGTCGATGGCGGGCACGGGGCGGTCCTGCGATTCGTACCAGCCCGAGGCCGCGAGGTGCAGGCGTTCGATCTCGCCGGGCAGCTCGCGCGCCAGCTGCGCGCGCAGGAAGTCGGCGAACAGGCTGTGGTAGCGCCACGCGCGGCCATCGCCGCTCACGGGCGTGAGAAAAAGATTGGCCGCGGCCAGCCGCTCGAGAATGGCCGCGCAGTCGACACGCGGGTTCAGCGCCTGGCACACCGAGGCGTCGAGCTGGCGCAGGATGCTGGTGCGCAGCAGGAAGTCGCGAACCTCCTCGGGCTGGTGCGCGAGCACGTCTTCGGCCAGGTACTCGGCCACGGCGCGGTCGGAGCCCGAGAAGCGCTCGACAAAGCCGGTCTCGATGCCGTGCCGCTCCAGTGCCATCGACGCGAGCCATATGGCGGCCACCCAGCCTTCGGTCTTGTGGTGCAGTTGCGAGAGCAGGTCGGCGGGCAGCGCCTGCAGGGCCTGGGGCGCATGGGCTTGGCGCAGGCCGAAGAAGGCGCTGGTCTCTTCGAGCGTGAAGCGCAGGCGGTCGGTGTCGATCTCCATCAGCTGGCCGCGCGCACGCAGCCGCCCCAGGCTCAGGTCGGGCAGACCGCGCGAACCGATCACGAGCTGCCCGCGGCGCGGCAGCTGCTCGATGATCTCGCGCACCAGGCCCAGCACGGCGGGCTCCTGCACCACCTCGAAGTCGTCGAGGAAGAGCGTGAAAGGCGCGTCGTGTGCGGCCAGCGCGGCCACGGCGTCGAAGGGGCCGTTGGTGCGCGGCTCTTCCACGCCCAGGCGCAGCACGGCCTCGGCCAGGCAGTTGAGAAAGCGCGAGACGTCGTTGTCGGCCCGGTCCAGCGTGAGCCAGGCGGTGGCGATGCCCTGTGCGTCCATGCGCTCGCGGATCTGCGCCATGGCGGTGGTCTTGCCGAAGCCGGCCGGGGCGCGCACCAGCACCAGCTTCACGGTGGCCGCAGCAATCTCTTCGCGGATGGCGGTGCGCAGCACCTGCGTGGCGGCGAGGGCCGGCGGGCTGAGCTTGGTTTCGAGAATCCTGGGGGAGGAAGGCATCGCAAACGGGGGTGGGCGCCTTGAAATTCCGTCGCTTCCGACGATTTCGGCGATCGATTCTGCTGCCTAAACTGGCCCGCGACAAATCCATCCAAGGGCAAGCAAAGATGCAACTCGATTCCAGCATTGCCGCCGTCGTCACGGGCGGCGCCTCGGGCCTCGGGGCCGCCACCGCGCGCCGCCTGGCCAGCCATGGCGTGAAGGTCGCGCTGTTCGACCTCAATGCCGAGCAGGGGGAGGCGTTGGCGAAGGAACTGGGCGGCGTGTTCTGCAAGGTCGACGTGACCTCCGAAGAGCAGGTCGACGCGGCCTTTGCCAAGGCGCGCGCCGCGCACGGGCAGGAGCGCGTGCTGGTCAACTGCGCCGGCACCGGCAATGCGGTGAAGACCGCGAGCCGCGACAAGACTTCGGGCGAGATCAAGCACTTTCCGCTCGCCAACTTCGACCGCATCATCCAGATCAACCTGGTCGGCACCTTCCGCTGCATTGCCAAGTCGGCGGCCGGCATGCTCACGCTCGACGCGCTGGAAGACGGCGAGCGCGGCGCCATCGTCAACACCGCCTCGGTGGCGGCGCAGGACGGGCAGATGGGGCAGGCGGCCTACACCGCGTCGAAGGCCGGCATCGTCGGCATGACGCTGCCGATCGCGCGCGACCTGATGAGCGAAGGTATCCGCGTCAACACCATCCTGCCGGGCATCTTCGACACGCCGCTGCTGCAGGGCGCGCCGGACAACGTGAAGGCGGCGCTGGCGGCCTCGGTGCCGTTCCCCAAGCGGCTGGGCAAACCGGCGGAGTACGCCGCGCTGGCCGAGTTGATGGTCACCAACGGCTACTTCAACGGCGAGAGCGTTCGCCTGGATGGCGCGATCCGCATGGCGCCGAGATAATTTCACCCCCGAAAGCAACTGGAGACCTTCATGCCCGAAGCCTACATCGTCGCTGCCGCGCGCACCGCCGGCGGCCGCCGCAACGGCCGCCTTTCCGGGTGGCACCCTGCCGACCTCGCCGCGCAGGTGCTCAACGCCCTCATGGCACGCACCGACATCGACCCCGCGCTGGTCGAGGACGTCATCATGGGCTGCGTCGGCCAGGTGGGCGAGCAGGCCTCGAACATCGCGCGCAATGCGGTGCTGGCATCGCGCCTGCCCGAGTCGGTGCCGGCGACCTCGGTCGACCGCCAGTGCGGCTCGTCGCAGCAGGCGCTGCATTTCGCGGCGCAAGCCGTGATGTCGGGCAGCATGGACATCGTGATCGCCGCGGGCGTCGAGAGCATGACGCGCGTGCCCATGGGCACGCCGAGCACGCTGCCGCTGAAGAACGGCCTGGGCTTCTACGTGAGCCCGCTGATGCAGCAGCGCTATCCCGATGTCCAGTTCAGCCAGTTCACCGGCGCGGAGATGATCGCCAGGAACTACGGCATCGAGAAGATGGAGCTCGATGCCTATGCCTTGCACAGCCACCGCAACGCCATCGCCGCCACCAAGGCCGGCCTCTTCGACAAGGAGATCGTGCCCGTGGCCGCGCGCATGAGCGACGGCACCGAGCCGGGCGACATGCACACCACCGACGAAGGCATCCGCTACGACGCCACGCTGGAGAGCATCGCGGGCGTCAAGCTCATCGCCGAAGGTGGCCGCTGCACCGCGGCCACCGCCAGCCAGATCTGCGACGGCGCGAGCGGCGTGATGGTGGTCAATGAGCGCGGGCTGAAGACGCTGGGTGTGAAGCCGCTGGCGCGCGTGCACCACATGAGCGTGATCGGGCACGACCCGGTGATCATGCTGGAGGCACCGATTCCCGCGACGCAACGCGCCCTGAAAAAGGCCGGCATGAAGATCGGCGACATCGACCTGTACGAGGTCAACGAGGCCTTTGCGCCCGTGCCGCTGGCCTGGCTGCAGACCCTGGACGCCGACCCGAACCGGCTGAACGTCAACGGCGGCGCGATTGCACTGGGCCATCCGCTGGGCGCCTCGGGCACCAAGCTGATGACCACGCTGGTTCACGCGCTCGCGCAGCGCAACAAGCGCTACGGGCTGCAGACCATGTGCGAGGGCGGGGGCATGGCGAACGTGACGATCATCGAGCGGCTCTGACTGAAGCCGGTCCCTAGCCCCGGGGGCTGGCTACTCGTTGATCTCCGGCTCGACCAGCCGTGCCACGTTTTGCAGTGAGTCCTGCCAGCCGAGATAGCACCTGTCCACGGGGAAGGCCGAGGGCAGTCCTTCTGCATTGTCAGGCCGCATCCTGCTTGTCGTTCATGACCATCCAATCGGAGGGGCTCGCCTTCGCCCGGCGCCGCCAGGGGCGTCGGGCGTCACTTCTTCATGAGGCTCAGCACACCCGTGGCAATCGACACCAGCGCGGTGAGGATCGGCGTCACCAGCGTGATGAACTCGCGGATCGACTCGGTATAGCGCCGCAGCCGCTGCGTGCGTCCCTGCGCCGGCGTGTCGGCGGTCAACGCGGCGGCGAGGCGCACCGACAGGTGGTCCACGGCGTTGTTGCGCCGGTGGAAAGCCGCGAGCGCAGCGAGGATGCCCGTCATGTGCCCGAAGGCGATGCTCAGCACGTAGTAGATGACCTCGTGCCACTCGCGCGCATTCTGCGGTGCGAGCGGCTGGTCGTCGCTGTAGGCGACCACCACGGTCATGAGCGTGACCGCGATCGCGCCGATGGCCGCGGCCATCAGCCACTGCCACGCGAGGCGAACGCGGAACCGCGCCGACATCACGAAGCCCGTGCACACCGGCAGCGCGACCGACACGATGCGCAGGTAGAACTGCGACAGGTCGAGCCACATGACGATCACGGCATGCGCGGCCACCAGCAGGAACACCGGCAGCAAAAGGAATCCCGCAATCGCGAACCTGCTCGGCGCGGCTTCGCTGTCGCGAGTCGCGGGCACCGCTTCCGCGGCGCGTGCGACCACCTCCGCCGGATCGTCCCCGACCAGCAGCGCAGTGAGCCGTTTGTTCTGGGTCTCCAGGCTTTCGATGCGCGACTTCAGCGCCTCGATGTCGCGCCGCAGCGGCATGAAGAAGATCAGGTCGCGGTGGCAGTGCTTGCAGACGATCGCGGCCGGGGCGATCTTCTCCGTGCAGTACGGGCACGGTATCGACGCGGCATCGGCCTCGGGCTTGACCGGTGCCAAGGCCGGCTTCGGAGAAGCGCTCACTGCGCGTTGAAGTCGACGAGCTTGCTGCTCACGCGGCCTTCGGCATCGCCGACTTCCACGCGCAACTGGTGCGCGCCCGCCGGCACCTGCGCGCCGTCGAGCTCGATGCCGGTGCCGCTGACATGCGTGCGGATGCGATCGGTGAGATCGATGGTGGGGTTCTTCATATAGACCACACGCACCGTCTTCGGGTCGATCGCAACGCCGCCGCGCGACTTGAACTGCACCTTCAATGCGAGTCCGTTCTTCTGCACGGTGCCGGCCGGGCTGGCCACGTCGATGCCGGGGCCGCGGGTGAGTCCGGCGCGCTTGCTTTCCTGGTAGGCCGAGGGCAGCCGGGCTTCGTCTTCGGTGATGAGGTTGAACGCCGAGCTCTGCGTGGCGACGAAGAGGCAGAGCAGCGGAGCGAGTGTGGAGAGTCTGGGGAATGTCATGACTTGATGGGTGACTACGGATCTTCGTAGGAAGAGGTGCGACAGGGCGAACCTATACTTTTTTCACTGCAATCCATCCGATATCAATGCTAACGAGAAACGGTGTTGTCGCGCTACTTCTGCTGATTCCCGGGAGCTTCATCAGTGCTCTGGCACAAGAGAAAACAACGGCGCCCGCGGCCGTTGCGGGCACGCGCGCGCCACCGGCGGCGCCGGACCCGCTGCGCATCCTCACCGGCGAGTTTTCGCAGCTGCGCAAGCAGCTCGAAGAGGCCGAGGCGCTGAGCGCGCGAGGGCAGTTCGCCGACGCGGGACGCCTGTTCGAACGTGCGCTCGACAACGCGCCGCGCAGCGCGAAGGAGCCGATGCAGAGCTACCTGGCCGAAGACCTGGTGCTCGGCAGCCTGATCGACAACAGCGAGCTGCGCGCCGACGACGAGGCGCAGCTACGCTGGCTGCAGAAGCGGCGCGATGTGCGCCGCGTGTTCTGGGGCGAAGACGCCAACGCGGCGCTCGCTGCGCAGAACGCATGGGCGCTGCAGTTGTGCAAGGTCGGTCGTTGCCAGGAAGCGATCGCGGTGCAGGAAGCGGTCGCGCGCAAGACGCTCGAAACGCAAGGCCCGGGCTCGCGCAACACGCTGGTCGCGCGCCACAACCACGGCGTCGTGCTGGGGCAGGCCGGCCGCTATGCCGAAGCGCTCGCGATCTCGCGCGAACTCGCGGGCGAAGCCGAGTCGCGCTGGGGCGCCAACGACCCGACCACCTTGCGCTTTCGCAATTCGGTCGCGGCCGACTACACCGACCTCGGCCAGTACGCCGATGCGCTGATCGCCCACGAGGCCGTCTACCGCGCGCGCCAGGTCGCCCTGGGCCCGGCCGCGCCCGACACGCTGAGTTCGCTCGGAAGCCTTGCCGCCACCTACGGAATGCTCGCGCGAACGCGCGAGGCCCTGAGCCTTTCGCAGCAGGGCTACGACCTGTCGCGTCGGACCTTCGGCCCCACGCATCCGCGCACCCAATATGCGGCGAGCGCGCTGGCCATCGAGCTGCGGCGCGTGGGCCGGCTCGGCGAGGCGCGCGCGCTTTCGCTGCAGGCGTGGGAAACGCTCTCGGGCTTGCGCGGTGCGCGCCATCCCGAGACGCTCTATGTCATGAACGTGCATGCGAGCGTGCTCGACGCGCAGGGCGACCATGCCGAAGCGGTGCGCGTGACCGGCGAGGCCTTGCAGATCCGCCGCGAAGTCATGGGCGACACGCACCCGTTGACCCTGGCCGCGCTGCGCAGCGCGGGACGGGCGCGGCTATCGGCTGGCGATGCGGCAGGCGCGCTGACGCTGCTGACGCAGGCACATGAAGGCTACGTGCGGTTGATCGGCGAGGCGCACCCCGAGACGCTGCTCGCGCTGATCGACCGGATGACCGCGGCACTGCAGGCCGACCAGCTCGACAGCGTACGACCTCTTCTGCCGGCGTACGTCTCGCATGTCGAATCCTTGCGCGCGCAGCACGGGCTGAGCCCGAAGAGCCGGCGCACGCTGTTCGAGCGCTATGTGGAGGGCTACCGCCATTACGCGCTCGCGAGCCTGCGCGGCGGCGAGGCCGATCGCGCATTCGAACTGGCGGAATTGTCGAAAGCGCGCACCTTGCTCGAAGGCATGGCGCTGCAGCGCGCGAACCGCTCCGGCGCGCTGCCCGCCGATGCACAACAGGCCATCGCGATGCACGAAGCCAGGCTCGCGGCGCTGGACCGCAGCATCGACGCGGCCGCGGGGCAGGCCGACCGTCGCCAACAACTGGAGTCGGAACGCAACATCGTCGTGCGTGCCTATGCCGATCTGCAGACGCGTCTGCGCGCCCGCTACCCCAAGTACCGCCAGCTGGCCAAAGCACCGAAGGCCACGCTGGCCGACGCGCGCCGCCTGCTGCCGGCCAACACGCTGTTCATCAGCTACCTCGCGGACGGCGACCGGGTCATGGCCTTCGCGGTGGACCGGACGGGGCTGCGCCATGCGTCCGAGCTCGCGGCGGTGCCCGATCTTGCGGCCACCGTCGAGGCGTTTCGCAAACTCTCGGGCGATGCGCTGGAGCCGCAGCAGGCCGTGTGGCAAACGGGACCGAACAGTTACCGCCTCGGCCTGCGCGACAAGCCGCCGGCACCCGGCGCGGTCGCCGTCGACGATGTGGCGCCCGTCGGCGCGCTGCTTTCGCAGCACCTGCTCGCGCCCATGGCGGCGCTGATCCGTTCGCACGAGAAGATCGTCGTCGCGCCGGACGCGGCATTGGCGCTGTTGCCTTTCGAGGCGCTGCCGTTCGACGACCAGCCGATTGCCGGCACGCGCGACCTGAGCTACATCCAGTCGCTGTCGATGCTTGCCGCACTCGAGTCGCGCAAGCAGGCGTATGCGAAGCTGCCTTCGCGCCACGCGCTGCTGGCTTTTGGCAATCCGCTCTACAGCGCCGAAGGCGGCACCACGGCGGCGGCATCGCGATCGGCCGCCCCGGGCGCCATCGACCGCGAGGCCGCTGCGCAGTCGCTGGCTGAGAGCGACGAGGGCGTCGACGAAGCGATCGCGTTGCTGCGCGAGAGCACCTGGGACAACCTCCCGGGCACGGCGCGCGAAATCGATGCGGTGCGGCGCGTTGTCGATCGAGGCCGCGTCGATGTCGTGACCGGCGAGAACGCCACCGAACGCAAGCTGCTCGACCTCGACGGCTCGGGCCAGCTTGCGCGCTACCGGCGTCTTCTGTTTTCGGTTCACGGCTACCTGAGCACGTCGGTGCCCGCGTTGAGCGCGCTGGTGCTCGGGCAAGTCAACAACCCGCCCTCGCTCGACGGCTATGTCACGGCGGCGGAGTGGCCCGCCTACACGCTGCGCAGCGACCTCGTGGTGATGTCCGCCTGCGACACGGGCGTCGGCAAGGTCGTCCACGGCGAGGGCGTGATGGGGCTGCCCTACGCGCTCTACATGGCGGGCAACACCAGCACGGTGATGACGCTGTGGCCGGTGAGCGACGAGAGCACCGCGCGCTTCATGGAGGCGTTCTTCCGGCGGCTCAATGCCGGCGAGCCGACACAGGCGGCGCTGGCCGGGACGAAGAGGGCGTTCGCCAGCGGTGAGCACGGCGAGAAATTGCGCCGGCCGGCGTACTGGGCCGCGTTCGTGCTCTACGGGGCCTGACTACGGGGCCTGACCTGCGGGAGGCGATTCCGGCCGGTCTTCGAATTCGACCTCCGCGCGCGGCGCATCGGGCGCCTGCTCGTCGAGCGACTGCCGGTACCGCACGCACCCTCGCATGAACTGCGGCCAGGCGGGCACGATGAAGCTCGGGTCTCGCTTGTCGGGCAACAGCGCCCAGAGGTCGGGGTGATGCCAGCAGAGTTCGTGGCCGCTCGAATCCCGGTGCTGTCGAATGGCGGCGCGCAATCTTTTGGTTTCCGCGACCAGTGCTTCGCGGGTGAGTGCATCGAGGTCTTCATCCATCGCATGGGCTTCCGAGGACGTGGGCAGGCTGCCACTGTTGGTCGAAACCCGGTTCGATGCAAGCAGGCGCCGGTGGCCTGCCCGACAACTCAGGCTTGCCACGCCTTCAGCGCGGCCCGCAGGCATTCCTCGAACCCGCGCTCGACCCTCGACGGATTCACCGACTCGATGCCCAGCGCCTCGTGGGTGACGCCATGTTCCCCCGAGCGCTGGTCGTAGGAAGACACGTGGTGCACCTGCCGGGTTGCGGCGAAGGCGCGAAGCGTGAAGACGGACTCCCGCGAGGCAAGTTCCGCCAATCTCACGCCGGCGACCGGCGAGAAGCGCACCGAGATGTAGGGCTTGTGAGGGTTGGCGAGGTCGTCGTCGACCAGCGCGTCGTGCCGCGATGCAATGAGGTCCGCGACGAACGCGTCGAGCAGCGGCCTCACGTTCGCCTCGACCCGGGTCTTGAACTCCGAAAGAAACGCGTCGCGTACGACCTGCGTGTTGATGGCGGCGGCCGCCTTGCTGGCCGCGCGTGCGGCGATCGCGGCCTTGTGTTCTTCGATTGCTTTTTTGACCAGCGACATGGGGTGCTTCAGGTGTCTGCGTTCGCGTTCGCCCGAGGTGCCGAATGCTCGGTTCAAGTTCGGGGGCGGGTGGGGCCCGAGTGATTCCGTGCAGAAAAATCGGGCGCGGCGACTGTAATGGCGCGGCCTGGCCGCCCCGTGCACAAAGGCAAAAAGTATCGTTTGGCGATGCCAAAGGTAGCGATCAGGGGCGCGCTTTGAGAGGTTTGCGGGCGATGTGGATCGCGACGATCCCGAGGGACAGCCGCTCGAACGAGACGTCCGCGAACCCCATGTCCCGGAGTTCGGCGGCGAGCCCTTCGGCCGTGGGGAAGTCCTGGATTCCCTTGAGCAGGTAGCGGTAGGCCGAGGCGTCGCCGCCGGTCGCGGCCCATCCGATGACGGGCATGCAAACCGCCATGTAGCCGAGGTAGGCGCGGTGAAGCCAGCGCACGGAGATGTTGGACGCCTCCAGCGCGATGAAGCGACCGCCCGGTTTCAGGACGCGGAGTGCTTCCTTCAGCGCCAGCTTGCGCTCGCAGATCTTGAGGCCCAGCGAGATGGAATAGAGGTCGACGCTGTTGTTCGCAATGTCCGGCATCGCGTGTGCATCGAGCACCCGGAACTCGACCGGCACCTTCAGCTGCGTGGCACGCCGGCGCGCGATCGCGAGCATCTGCGGGCTGATGTCCGAGGCGACGATCTTCTGGCCGGATTGCAGGCCCTGGCGTCGTGCCACCTTCAGGACGACATCGCCTGTTCCTGCCGCGACGTCCAGGAGGTTTGTCCACGGCTCCCTCGTGATCAGCGCCGCCACCCGCCGCTTCCACAGCCGGTGGATGCCGAAGCTGAAGAGGTCCGACAGCAGGTCGTAGCGTCCGGCGATGCGGCCGAACACGTCGTCTTCCTGGGTGTGGAAATCGGCCGCGTTGTTCATGGGCTCAAGCGCTCCGGGTGAAAAGCCGGAACGGCGAACTCAACAGGCAGCCCAGCCAGAGCGATGCGAGGCCGTCGGATGCGTTGTCGTGCCAGCCGTGCTTGTCGTCCCACAGCAGTGCGTCGTCTTCGATCTGCACACTCCACTTCGCGTCGGAGAGCGCTTCGCGGCGAATCCGGTTGAGGCAATCGACCCAGTGACGGGCGCCCTTGTGCATGGCGAAGGGCTTGTTGTCGGGCAGGGCCGTCGCGCCCGAGAGCACCTCTTCGCCGGCGAGCCGGGATTTTTCGTAGCGCGCGAAGCTCTCCCAGTTGAAGCCCTTGCCCGAGTGGGCGTAGCGCTCGATCTCGGCGGTGACCTCGAACGATTGCACGATCGCGTCGATGCGCTGCACCTCGATGGGGGTCAGTGGCGTGTCCCGCTTCGCGGTGTAGTAGATGCTGAAGCCCATGGTGCGATGCCCTGAGTGCTGGATGGTCCGCCGCGGATGCGCGTTGGTGGGCGGATTCTGCCGGACAGCATCAGGCAAACGGATGCGGCCCCTCCAGTTTCCCGATGTGACAGTTGCCGCGGTGATCGTGGTTGCCGGGAATGACCCGATATGGAATCGAGAGCTTCGTCAGATGCCGATGAACTCGGCCACCTCGGCCAATGGCGCACGCTCGGTCACGAGTGCATCGAGCGGCCTCCTGCGGTCGGCATGGCCGATGGCCATGCCCGTGAACAGCATCCGCTCGGGCGGCAGCGCAATGAATCGGCCGACGGTCTGCGGATAGATCGCCCAGCATTCCTGCGGGCAGCTGTCGAGCCCCTCGGCGCGCAAGAGCAGCATCACGTTCTGCAGCATCATTCCCAGGTCGGACCACTGCGGCGGCCCCATGCGGCGGTCGACGGTGCAGAACAGCGCCAGCGGCGCGCCGAAGAACTGGTAGTTGCGCGCAAACCATTCGCGGCGCGCGGCTTTGTCCTCGCGCGGAATGCCGAGGCGGGCATACATCGCCTCGCCGACGGCGAAGCGGCGGTCACGGTAAGGCGCGACGAGCTCGCGCGGGTAGATGTCGTACTCGCTGCCTTCGCCGGCCGGCGCTTCCTGCACGCGGGTGCCCATGATGGCCTTGAGTTCGTCGAGGCGCTCGCCGCCCACCACATGCAGGTGCCAGGGCTGGAGGTTGCCGCCCGAGGGGGCGCGCAGCGCCTCTTTCAGCACGCGCCGGATGACCTCGGGCGCGACCGGCTTGTCGAGAAATTCGCGCACCGATCGGCGGCTCGCAACGGCTTCGTACACATTCATGCTTCGGCTTTCAGGGGGTGACACAGCGACTGTCATCTTGGATGAAGCCCAGGCCAGGAGCAACCCTCGGGGCGCTCAATCGTCCGTTCCGACGATGTGGCGGGCGGGAGCCCCTGCCTACGATCCAACCCGAACGCTGCATGAGGTCGACCGCATACAGGAGACAAGAACCATGTTCGGATTGATGCAAGACCGCCCGCTGCTGATCTCGTCGCTGATCGACCACGCGGCCACCTTTCACCCGCACGCCGAGGTCGTGGGACGCACGGTGGAAGGGCCGATCCACCGCACCAACTATGCGGAGGTCCAGCGCCGCTCGAAGCAGGTGGCCAACGCGATGAAGGTGCTGGGCATCGAGGCCGGCGACCGCGTCGGCACGCTGGCGTGGAACACGTTTCGCCACCTGGCGCTGTATTACGGCGTCTCGGGTTCGGGCGCAGTGCTGCACACGGTGAACCCGCGGCTCTTTCCGGAGCAGATCGAGTACATCGTCAACCACGCCGAAGACAAGGTGCTGTTCTTCGACACCACCTTCGCGCCGCTGGTCGAGAAGCTGGCACCCCAGCTCAAGACAGTGCGTGCCTTCATCGCGATGACCGACCGCGCGCACATGCCCGCCATCGACGTGCCGAACCTGTTGTGCCATGACGAGCTGATCGCCGCACAAAGCGAGGACTACACCTGGCCCGAGTTCGACGAGCGCACCGCCTCGTCGCTCTGCTACACCTCGGGCACCACCGGCAACCCCAAGGGCGTGCTGTATTCGCACCGTTCCACCGTGCTGCACTCGCTGATGGAGTGCGCGCCCGACACCTTCGGCGTCAACTCGCAGATGACGCTGCTGCTCGCGGTGCCGATGTTCCATGCCAACGCATGGGGCATGCCGTACGCGGCCGCGATGGCCGGGGCGAAGGTCGTGATGCCCGGCCCGCACATGGATGGCCAGAGCCTGTATGAACTGATGCGCGACGAGAAGGTCGGCTTCTCGCAGGCCGTGCCCACCATCTGGCTGATGCTGTTCCAGTATTTCGATGCGCACCCCGAGATCGACACGCGTGCCATCGGCCTGAAGCGCATCGGCGTGGGCGGTGCCGCCACGCCGCGCAGCATGATCGAACGTTTCGAGCGCGACTTCGGCGCCGACTTCGTGCAGGGCTGGGGCATGACCGAGACCAGCCCCATCGGCGTGATCGGCAACCTGCTGCCCAAGCACCTGTCGATGCCGAAGGAAGAGCAGATGCGCGTGAAGATGCGGCAGGGCCGCGGCGTCTGGGGCGTGGAGCTGAAGATCGTCGACGAGATCGGCCAGCGCCTGCCGCACGACGGCAAGGCCTTCGGCCATCTGCATGTGCGCGGCCCGTGGATTGCAAGCGGCTACTTCAAGAGCGAAGGCGGCCAGGTGCTCGACGCCGAGGGCTTCTTCCCGACGGGCGACGTGGCCAACATCGACGAGGACGGCTACGTGCAGCTGGTCGATCGCGCGAAGGACGTCATCAAGTCCGGCGGCGAGTGGATTTCCTCCATCGATCTGGAGAACGCCGCGAGCGCGCACCCGGCCGTGGCCGAGGCGGCGGTGATCGGCATCGCGCACCCGAAGTGGCAGGAGCGCCCGCTGCTCATCGTGGTGAAGCGCGCAGGCGCGGAGGTGACGGGCGAGGAACTGCTCACTTTCCTTTCGGAGCGCGTGGTGAAGTGGTGGCTGCCGGATGACGTGGCTTTCGTCGACAGCCTGCCGCATACAGCCACCGGCAAGCTGCTCAAGACCAAGCTGCGGGAACAGTTCAAGGGATATGTCGCGGTGAAGTCAGTTTGATGACTTGTTCGATTTTTCTGTGGACAACTCTGTGGGCTGTCGGAGGAGGCGAGGTGGCAGAGCGAGGATTGACGGGGGTTCCCACCACGTTGCCTGTTGAATAGGCAGGCGGTGGCATCGAGCACCAGCTGCAACTTCGCCAGCCCCATCGGAGATGTGTCAAAGTCGGGAAAGACCTTCACGACCTCATTGCTCCGAAAGTACGCGTGTTTCGTCGACCATCCATCGCCTTCCGCACGATGGCCTTCGTGGCCATCGTCTGTTTCACCCTTGTGGCCATCGACTGCTGGAACAGCTGGCACTCGCGCGAGGTGCAGCTTCGGCAAATGAGCGTTGCAACGGAGAATCTTGCGCGTGCCATGGCGCAGCAGGCGGACGACGCGATCAAGAAGGCCGATACGGCGGTGGTCGGCATTGTCGAACGCGTCGAGCATGACGGCACCGGTCCGGCGGCTGTCGAGCGGCTTCGCAAGGTGCTCGCCATGCGGGTTGCCGAGCTTCCGCAACTCGACGGGATGCACATCTACGACGAGAACGGAAACTGGGTCGCCAACTCCCGGCAGGTACCGCCGCAAAACCTGAACAATGCGGGCAGGGAGTACTTTATCTTTCATCGCGCACACGAGGAGCGCGGGCCGCACATCGGTATTCCGGTGAAGAGCCGAACCACCGGTGAGCTGCTCGTCCCCGTTTCACGACGCATCAACCATGCGGACGGCAGCTTCGCCGGGGTGGTGCTCGCGACAATCGACATCGACTTCTTCATGAAGTTCTACGACAGCCTCGATATAGGGCAGGCTGGTGCGATAGGACTGGTGCTCGAAAACGGGACCATGGTGACGCGCCGCCCGTACAGCGCCGAGATGGTCGGCAAGGACGTGGGGGGCGCTGAATTCTTCCGCACCTACGTTGCCCGCGGCCCGGTCGGAACGGCCTATATCAAGTCGGCACAGGACGGTGTGACGCGCCTGAACAGCTTCCGGCGTCTCGCCAACTATCCCGTGTTCGTTACCGCGGCCTTGTCCAAGGACGAAATCCTGGTGGCCTGGTGGCGCGACACGCTCTGGCATACCGGGGGCGTCATCCTCCTGACGTCGCTTGTCGGTTTCGTGGGATGGCGCCTGGTCAAGCAGATGGCGCTGCGGACCCACGCCGAGAGCGAGTTGCGTCAGGCGCGCGATGCGCTGGAGACGCTGAACAAGACCCTCAATACGCTGGCCATGGAGGACGGCCTCACCGGGCTCGCGAACCGCCGGCAGTTCGACGTGACGCTCGATACCGAGTTCAGCCGGGCCGCGCGCGAAGCAAGCACCCTGGCGCTCATATTGATCGATGTCGATTGCTTCAAGCAGTACAACGATATCTACGGCCACGCGGCCGGCGACGAGTGCCTGCAATCGATCGGCCGCACGATCGCCAGTCTCGCGTCGCGTCGTCCGGGAGACCTTGCGGCCAGGTATGGCGGAGAGGAACTGGCGGTGCTGCTGCCGCACACCGATGTGGCAGGCGCCGCCATCCTGGCGGAGCGAATCCGCAGCGCGGTTCAGGCGCTGAAGATCGTGCACGCTGGCGCTGCGGACGGCTTCGTGACATTGAGTGCCGGCGTGGACGCGCTCAGTCCCGTGCCCGGCAAGGGGCAGCCGAAGGAACTGATCCAGGCCGCCGACAAGGCGTTGTATGCGGCCAAGACGGGAGGCCGCAACCGCGTTTGCACGGCGACGGGCCCAACAACGCCTGGATGAGTGGCGCTGCGGCGAAGGCCCGCTTGGCTCACGCCAGCCGATCGCCCTCAATGCTTGTGATCGCCGTGCGCCGCGGCAGGCTTCGCCGACGCATTCAACGCACGCACGGGAACCTTCACCTCCAGCGATTCGCGCTTGCCGTCCTTGCCCTCGAACACCAGCGTCAGCGGCACCGTGTCGCCTTCCTTCACCTGCTGCTTGAGGTCGAGCAGCATCACGTGATAACCGCCGGGCTTGAGCTCGACCGTCTTGCCGGCGGGCAGCACGACGGACGGCACCTGCCGCATCCGCATCACGCCGTCCTGCATGGCCATCTCGTGGACTTCGACCACCGGCGTGACGGGCGAACTGGCGGACACCAGCTTCGTGTCTTGCTCGGCGCTGAGCTGCATGAACGCGCCGGTGGCCTGCTGTTGCGGCACGGTGGCGCGGACCCAGGCCTCCTTGACGGTGACTTGCGCCTGGGCGGCGGTCACGAGGAACGAGGCGGCGGAGAGGGCGAGGATGCGTGCGATGGGGGTCATGGAAAGAATCTCCTTGGAGTGATCGATGGATCGACGAATCGATGAGTGAATGAATGAACGGATCGGGTTGAAGCTCAGGCGGATGTCTTGAGAATCTGCCGCAGGTCTTGCGCGCATTCTTCTGCGCTCTGTTCGTGGCGCAGCACCAGCCGGATCTTGCCCTCGGGGTCGAACACGTAGCTGAAGGCCGAGTGGTCCATGGTGTATGACGAACCGGTGGGCACCTTCTTGTAGAACACCTTGAAGTCCTTGGCGGTCTCGGCGGTTTTCTGTAGGTCGCCATACAGCCCGATGAAGCTCGAATCGAAAGCCTGGGTGTAGGCCTTGAGCACCACGGACGAATCGCGCTCGGGATCGACGGTGACGAAGATCACCTGCAGCCGCTGGCCGTCGGTGCCCAGCATGCGGCGGATTTCCGCGGCGCGCACCAGCGCGGTGGGGCACACATCGGGGCACTGCGTGAAGCCGAAGAACATCATCACGGCCTTGCCCTTGAAGTCGGCCAGCGTGCGCTCGTGGCCATCGGGGTCGGTCAGGCGAAAGTCCTGCGCGTATTTGGCGCCGGTGATGTCGACGCCGTTGAAGCTGGCGGGCAGCACCTTGTCGCAGGCGGCAAGCGACAGCGCGGCAAGGCCGCCGCCGGCCAGCAGCAGGGCGCGGCGGCGCGATGAAGGCGCAACGGCCAGGGAAGATGCCGCGCGTGGTGCGTGTGGTGCGCGCGGCGGAATGGTCTTGTTCATGAAAGCTCTCTCCAGCGCCCACGGGGGCGCCGACTCATTGCAGGAACGTGCGATGCGGCCTGCGCACAGGCGGCAGCATCACGCGCTGATGAAGAACTGAAAAGGAGTCAGGAGAAAGCAGGAGGCCCGCGCGCGGGCATCGGCGCAGCGGTAGTCGCGGCGATGTGCGCGGACTGAAGCGGCCGGAGCGCATGGGCCGGCGGCATGAACACGGGAAGCGATACGGCCGGTGCGGCAGGCGGCGCGCCAGACAGCACGCACAGCGGGCAGTCCATGTGGCCGGCACCCAGCTCTTGCGCGCCATCGCCGGTGTGCACGATGACCTTGACCGAGCCGACGCTCGAGCAGACCAGTTCCATGGCCTGCGGATGCACCACCGGCGAGGCAGCCGCCACACTGATCGACAGCGTGAACCACAGCAGCACCCAGCGGACCAGGTCCGTGCCCGGACGCCGCATGCTCGCGCGGGCGGCGGACCGGTTTTGCGGGGCGTGGCGAAGGGAGCGCATTGGCGCGGATTATCGGCCACCCGTGTGTATCGCACGTTCCGCAGGTGCTTCGAGAACAGCCCTCCGGACTTGAGGCCTTCGGGATTTCAGAGCTTCAAGGCCTCGCCCGCTGCGGTGCGAATGCGGTCCGCCGATTGCCGCGCGCGGCGCATGATGCTCTGCGTGTCGTAGGCCAGCAGCCGCCCGTTGCGCTTCACGATGCGGCCGTCGACCATCACGGTGTCGACGTTGGCCGCACTGCCGCTTTGCACGATCGCCGTCTCGACGTTGCCGATCGGTCCCATGTTCAGGTCCTGCGTGCGCACCAGGATGATGTCGGCGCGCTTGCCTTCGGTGATCGAGCCGGTGACGTCGCCCAGCCCCATGGCGATGGCGCCGTTGAGGGTTGCCATCTCGATCACCTCGGGCACGCCGACGGCCTTCGACCGCTCGCTCGGCGTGCCGGCCCACGGCACGCCCAGGTTCCAGGTGAAGCGCATGGCCTCGAACATGTCCGGCGGTGCGATGGAGGTTGCGTCGCTCGACAGCGAGATGTTCAGGCCGGCGTTGCGCATCGCGAAGAGCGCGGCACGCGCGTCGCCGGTGCCGCTGAGCCGCAGCTCGGAGTGCGTGGCAAAGGTCAGCGGCGTTTTCGTGCGCGCCATGGCCGCCAGGTCGGCCGTGCTGGCGGGCACGTAGTGGGCGATCATGAAATCCGGGCCCAGGTAGCCGCGCCGCTCGTAGTCGACGGCATCGACGTTGTTCGGCGCCTCCTGCGGTGCGTGGATGGCCATGGGCAGTCCGCTGGCCTTGGCGAACTTCATCTCTTCGTGGAACACGGCATCGGTGCTTTGCTGCGGGCCGCGCAGGTTCAGCCCCAGGTGCACCAGCCCGTCGAAAGGCGAGCGCTCGCCGAACCACTCGCGTCGCACGCGTGCCAGGTCGTCGTAGCGGTTGACTTCGTCGGCGGGCATCTTGTCGACGTGGCCGTAGGCGTAGCGGGCGCGCAGCAGCGAGTGCTGGTGCGCACGCAGCTCGGCATCGGCATGCGCCGGCGAGCGCGTGTTGTGCGACCAGTTGTGCACGGTGGTGGTGCCGCTGTTGGCCAGCTCGGCGCAGCCCAGCAGCACGCTGTTGTAGAAGTCGTCGGGCGTGTACAGGGTCGAGGTCGCGTTCTTGGCGGGGTAGTACGAGAAGCCGCCGTCGCTCGCGGTGAAGCTGCGGCCGATGGCGCTCCACATGTGATAGTGGGAATTAACGAAGCCCGGCATGACGATCATGTCGGTCGCATCGATGACCTCCGCGCCGGCCGGTGCGCTCAGGCCCCGCCCGATCTTCTCGATCACGCCGTCGCGCACCCACACATCGGCGCGCGGCAGCACGCCCTTCGCACGGTCGACCGTGATGACTGCGCCGTTGCGGATCAGGTAGCTGCCGCGGCGAATGTGGGGCGATACGGGCGACGTCGGCACGCGGGCCGTGCGGGCCGACACCGACGCCGAGCCGACGAGCGCCGGCGCACCGGTGGCGGCGACCATCAGGGCGCCTACCAGACGGGTGAAGTCTCTCTTGGTTGTTTTCATGTTTCGACCCAATGATTGAAGTGACGGAGGAAAGAAGAGGAAACGGGAGCCCGGTCAGTACGCCTTGAGAAGGAAGGCCGCGGTCATCGCCAGCCCCGTCAACACGACGAAGCCGCGCACCACGTCGGGCTTCAGCCGCCGTGCAGCCATGCCGCCGGCATAGCCGCCCACCGTGGCACCGAGGGCCATCCACAGCGCGTGCGTCCAGACGATCGCGCCGCTGGCCGCGTAGATGGCGACGGCGATCAGCGTGAGGATCGCGGAGACGAAATTCTTGATGCCGTTCATGCGGCCCATGTCCGTGTGCCCCAGCGCACCGAGCACGGCGAGCAGCAGGATGCCCAGGCCACCGTTGAAGTAGCCGCCATAGACGGCGACCGCGACGACGCCCAGGTCGGCGACCCACCGGCTGCGCGGTTTGTTGTTGCTGTTGTCGGCGGTGGCGAGCCTGCGGCGCACCAGGCCGGGTCCGATCGCGAAGAGCAATGTCGCGGCCAGCAGCAGCCACGGCACGATGCGGGCAAAGGCATGGTTCGAGGTCGACAGCAGCAGCGCCGCACCGGCCGCGCCGCCGAGCACCGACAGCACGCCCAGCCGCATGAGAGAAGGCGACATCAGGCCCGACAGTTCCTTGCGCAGCGCCCAAGCGCCGGCCAGGTAGCCCGGCAGCAGCGCGGCTGTGCCCGTGGCGTTGGCCGACACCAGTGGCACGCCGACCATCGCCAGTGCCGGCAGCGTGAGAAAACTGCCGCCGCCCGCGACGGCATTGAGCGCACCGGCCAGTGTGGCAGCGCCGCCGAGCAGCGCCCAGTCGAGCGGCATCACGGTTGGCGCGCCGGCAGCGACATGCGGTCGGTGCGCAGCAGCAGCGTGAGCACCACGCCCACGGCCGCCAGCAGTGTGATCTGCGCCAGCCCGGCCGTGCTCCAGCCAAAGCGCGAGGCAATGCCGCCGATGACGAAGCCCGCGATGGCGCCCGCGCCGTACAGCGTGGTGACGAACACGCCCGTGGCGCGGCTCGCGAGCGAGGCGTGCACCGCCTTGATGTGGTAGCCGGCCAGGTTCACGTACAGCACGCCGCTCACCACGAAGCCCCAGGCAAAGGACAGCACCGATTGCATCAGCATGTCGGTGGGGCCCGAGAACATCAGGAAGCCCAGCAGGCCTGTGCCCACGAAGCTCGCCGAGAGCACGAGCTTGGGGTGGAAGCGGTCGCCCAGCCAGCCGCCGAAGATCGATGCGAACACGCCGAAGCCGAAGATGCTCATCACGCGGCCGGTGTCCGACGGCGTGTAGTGCAGGTGCTCGCGCAGGAAGGTCGGGTACATGCCCAGGTAGCCGTAGATGCAGAGCCCGCCGATGACGCTCATGCCGGTCAGCAGGGCCGTGTTGCGGTTCCACAGGGTGGTGGCGCCGCGCTGGTCGCTGCGCCCGCCGGTGGCGGCCACGTTCTCGGTCATTCGCTTGCTCACGGTGAGCGCAATGATCGCCATTGCCGCGAAGCCCACGACGCCGAACACGATGAGCGGCAGGCGCCAGTCGCGCTCCACGCCGATCAGGTGGCCGCCGAGCAGCGGCCCCAGGATCGCGCCGATGCCGAAAGAGAAGTTGATGGCGCCCACCGCGGTGGCGCGGTAGCGCGCGAAATAGCTCGCGGCAATGGCGATCACCACCGTCAGCTGCATCGCCTCGCCGATGCCGGTCACGGCGCGGTAGACGATCATGTCGGCGAAGCCGTGCGAGTAGGCCGCCAGCAGCGTGCCCAGCGAGAAGATCGCGATGCCGATCTGCAGCACGGTCTTGCGCGACAGCCGCGCCAGCAGGTAGCCCGTGGGAACGCCGGCCACGGCCATGCCCAGCGTGAAGATGGTCGACAGCAGGCCGGTGTCGGCCAGGCTGAAGCCGAACTCCTTGCGCACGTCCGCGGCGATGAGCGGAAAGATCTGCCGGTCCATCGCGTTGAGCGCGTACGAGGCGAGCAGCACCAGGAACATGCCGATCTCCAGCGCGGTGATGGGCGCCTCGCGGCGCGCATCGCCGGCCGCTGGGGAAATGACCGAGGTTGGGGAATGCACGTGTTGTCTCCTTCTCGTCGAGCGAGAAATCTGTTTGTTGTTCGTTCGTTGCCCAGGGTCGCCGGCGCCGGGCCGGCGAAGGTTCACGCGGCGGTGTCTGCGCTGCTCGCGGCGCCGTACCAGTCGAGGATCTGCTCGCCGGTCATGAAGGCGACGTCGTCATGTTTCTGGATGTGCGCCAGCGCCTCGCGGAAGTAGCGCAGGCGGTGCGGCGCGCCCATGATGTAGGGGTGCACCACCAGCGCCATGACGCGGGCCGAATCTTTCGCGTCAGCGTAGAGCTGTTCGAACTGGTCGATGGCGCGGTCGCGGTACTCGCTGGCCTTGTGGTGCTGGATGAGCATCATCGCCACGTCGTTGCATTCCTGCGTGTAGGGCACGTTCACGATCGCGCCGCCATCGCGCGTCTTCAGGCGCACCGGCTGGTCGTCGAGCACCCAGTCGCACACGTACTCGTAGCCCTGCTCGGCCAGGATGTCGGGCGTGTGCCAGGTCTCGGTGAGCCCCGGGCCGAGCCAGCCGCGCGGGCGCTTGCCGGTGTAGGCGCGAATGGCCTCGGTGGTCTTGGCGATGTCCTCGACCTCGTCGGGCACCTTCTGCATGTTGCGCTGACCGAAGCCGTGGCCGATGAACTCCCACTGGCGTTCCTTCGCCGCCTTGGCGATGGGTTCGTAGGCGCCGATGGCCGAACCGTTGATGGCAAGCGTGGCGTTGATGCCGAGCGCGTCGATCACTTCCAGCATGCGCCAGAAGCCGACGCGGTTGCCGTACTCGTGCCAGGCCCAGTTCGGGATGTCGGGCATCGGCGAACCGCCGGCCGGTGGCGTGAGCACGGTGCGGGGCATGGTCTCGTCGATGTTCCATTCCTCGACGTTGACGATGACCCAGACGGCCAGCCGCTTGCCGCCGGGCAGCTTCAGTGCGGGACGGTCCGCGATGGACGAGTACGAGATGCGTTCGAGTGGTTTCATGGTGTCTTCGTAGGCAGTTCGGTGCGGTGCCGGGCTCAGACGATTTCGACCTGCAGGGGCGCGAGACCGTCGATGCGGCCGGTGAGCTTGTCGCCGCGCTGTACCGGGCCGACGCCTTCCGGCGTGCCGGTGAAGATCAGGTCGCCGGGCAGCAGGCGGTATTGCTTGGACAGCTCGCTGACGATTTCGTGGACGTTCCAGATCATCTTTTCGAGCACCGAGTCTTGCCGCACCGCGCCGTTCACCGAGAGGTTGAGCGTTCCCGAACGGATGTGCCCGACCTTCGCCACGGGATGGATCGGGCCGCAGGGCGCCGAGTGGTCGAACGACTTGCCCTGTTCCCACGGCAGGCCGCGCTTGTTGCATTCGCGCTGGCGGTCGCGCCGCGTCATGTCCAGGCCCGCAGCGTAGCCGAACACGTGGTCCAGCGCCGTCTCGGGCGACACGTTCGATGCATCGCTGCCGATGGCCACGACGAGTTCGAACTCGAACTGGAAGTCGTCGGTCAGCGTGGGGTAGGGCACGCGGCCGTCGGTCACCACCGAGTCGGAGGGCTTTTGGAAGAAGAACGGCGGATCGCGCTCGTCGCCTTCCTTCATCTCGCGGATGTGGGCCAGGTAGTTGCGGCCCACGCAGTAGACGCGGCGCACCGGAAAGCGCTGGTCGCTGCCCACGATGTCGATGGAGATGGGCTGGACTTGCAGAGTGCTGGTACGGGTATCTGTCGCGAGGTCGGCCGTCGGCTGGGGGGACATGGGTTTGTCTCTCTGGAAGTTTTGGAAAGGGGTGGCTAGAGTCTAGGAACGCGGCCCCCCGGCCTCAACGCGCAGGCTTGCGCAAAGATATGCAATCCTTGCGATCTTGCGACCGGCTCTTCCATGCAACCCACGCCTTCTTCTATCGAATTCACGCCGCCCCGCGCCGGTGCGGCGCGTGCAGCCATCAGCAACTACACGATGGCGGCGCGGGCGCAGCGTGCCTATTTCGGGATCCACGACCAGAGCAATTGCCTGCCGAACCCGGTGCCGCACCGCCACGAGTATTTCCAGATCTACGTCAACACCCGGGGCGAGACCACGCACTACATCGGCGGCAGCCAGCGTGCCATCGGCGCCGGCACGGTGAGCTTCGTGCTGCCGTTCCTGGTGCACTACATCCCGAACGCGGCCGACGGCGTGTTCCACGTGATCAACATCAGCAAGGACTATTTGCTGCCATCGCTGGACCTCGATGTTTTCGAGTTGTCGGAAGTGCCGCTCTCGCGCGCGCCCGAGCTCGCGCCATTCCGCTTCCAGCATTGCCTGGACTTTCGCTTCGACGAAAGCGCGACACAACAACTGCAGGACCTGTGCGAACGCATGGCGCAGGAAGCACAGCGGCCGCCGGACGAAGACACGGCGAGCCACCTGTTGATTCGCAGCCACCTGCTTCACCTGATCGGCATGGTGTGGCGGCGCTACGGCGAGGAGTTCCGCAACTGCGAGGCCCGGGGGCTGGCACTGCAGTCGTACCGGCCGGCCGTGTTGCGCTGCATCCGCTACATCAGCCGTAACCTTGCGCAGGAACTGACCCTGGGCGATGCGGCGCTGGCGAGCCATGTGTCGGCGACGCACCTGGCCCACCTGCTGAAGAGCGAAACGGGCAAGACCTTTCTGGAACTGGTGACCGAACGCCGGATCGAGCGCGCGAAGACGTTGCTGGTTTTCACCGGCGCCTCGGCGGCGGAGATCGGTGAGAGCACCGGCTTTGGCGAGCCGACGCAGTTCGCGCGCCGCTTCGGGCAGATCGTGGGGGCCACGCCTTCGGCGTACCGGCGGCAGTTCCAGCGGGGGAACAACCGGACCTGGGACTGAGGGCTGGCGCGGGCCTCGGCGCCCCCGGAAAAACAAAAAGCCTTGTAAGTCGTTGACTTACAAGGCTTTTATTGACTGGTGGCTCTTCACGGACTCGAACCGCGGACCTGTGGATTATGATTCCATCGCTCTAACCGACTGAGCTAAAGAGCCGTTTCAGCGTTTTGCGCCGAGCCCAAAATTATAGCCCAGTCCGCGGGACCAGTTCAACCACCCGCCGGCAACTTGCCCAATTCTTCCGACACCAGCCGAACGATCAGCCGATCCAGCGTCTGGACCGAGTAGTTGCCGACGTCGTGCAGCGTCTGCGAACCCGGCCCGCTCGCGGGGTTCGCGCCCTCCTTGTAGGTCAGGAACACGAAGCGCCCGCCGGTGTACTGGGCGATCTGGCGCTGGATGTATTCGCCCTGCTTGTCGAGCCCCGAGGCGCCCACGCTGAACACCTTGATGCCCTTGCCCAGCGCCGCGACCATGTCGTCGTCGTACTGCGGGCCGCCATAGTCGAGGTGCGGCGGGGCGTCGGCCAGCAGCACCACGAGGCGGGTGGTGCCGGTGCCGCGCCAGCTCAGCTTGTGGACTGTCTCGTTCAGCGCCTCGTTCATCGCCTCGGGGTAGTCGCCGCCGCCCGCGGCCTGCAGCGCATCGAGCACGCCCTGGAAGGCGCCGAGATCGTTGGTGAAATCGTGGCGGCGAACGATGAAGTCGTCGGTGCGGTCGCGGTATGCCACCAGGCCGAAGCAGGTGTCGGGGCGGCTCGGCAGCCGTGCCACTTCGTCGGCGATGGTGCGCAGCGTGCCCTTGAGCTTGGCGATCTCGTCGTCCATCGAGCCGGTGGCGTCGATCAGGAAGACCAGGTCGAGCTGGGCGCGTGCAGGCGCAGCGCCCGGCCTGTCGAGCACCACGTCGACCGCGTTCTTCTGGCCGCGCTGCAGAAAGGCGGTGCTCTGCCGGCCGTTCTTGCGGACCGTGACTTCGTACATCCGGCTGCGCGAAGCGTCGAAGGCGTTCGGATGCAGCCAGGCGCGCCCGCCGGCGTCGGTGCGGGCCCACATGGCGGCGCCGTTCGGTGCCTGCACCGCCACTTCGGCATCGGGCACCACCGCGCCGCGCGCATCGCGCACCTGGAGCAGATAGCGCATGCCGATGTCGCGTTCGCGGTGGGCCACCTGGGTGCGGCTGCGGAAGTTCAGGTATTCGTTGAAGTCGGCGTTGTCGTCGACCATGCCAGCGGTGACGGGCTCGTTGGCCGGGCGTGGGACCTGGCTCGGCGACTTGTTGCTCGCAGGGGGCGCAGGTGGGGCCGGCACTGCGACCGCCGCGGGAGGCGGCGCCTCCGCGACGGACGGCAAGGTCGCCGCCAGTTCGCCGGCAGTCGAGCCGTAGGCCTTCGCACTGGCTGCGGCGGGCGACGAAGGCTTGCGCAGCGCACCCGCCGGCGGGGCGTCGAGACTCGCGCCCGCCGACGCGTCGGCGAGCCTGCGCCTTTCCAGCTGGGCGGTGTTCCTGGTGCCCGGCGTCTCGTGGGTCTGCACCGGCCGTGCGCAATGCGTGGCGGACGGCGCCTGGAAGTTCGGCTCGGTCTGCGTCACCTGCAAGGCGGGCCTGGGCCAGCGCGCGGTGCTGACGCCAACGGCCGGGGGCTCGGTGGCGCCGCAGGCGGTCAGCAGAAACTGGGCGCACAGCAGCACGACCAGCGGGCGGCGAAAACGGGGAACGAGGGGCAGGGCCATGGAAAGACTCCGGGTTGTTGGATGCAGGCTGATACGGCCGGCCCGCAGCCGCGGGGTTAGCCCGCGTGACTTTTTTGTGGAGGCGAACCCCGATGCCGTCCGCCGCCCGTACAAGCTCAGGTGAAAATCCGCCGATGTCCGCGCTTCCACGCGCCCCTTCCGCCAAAGCCGCCACCGAGCGCGACGCCATGCCCGACGATCAGTTGATGCTGGCCTACGCGCACGGTGACGCCGCCGCGTTCGATGTGCTCTATGCGCGCCACGAAGGCGGGCTGTTCCGCTTCGTCCGGCGCTTGCTGGGCGCACGGCTCGCGGCCCAGGCCGACGAGGTGTTCCAGGACACCTGGGTGCGGATCATCTCGGCGCGCGACAGTTTTTCGCCGCAGGGCGCCACCTGGCGCACCTGGGCTTTCACGATTGCGCACAACCTGGCGATGGACCGGCTGCGCGTGAGCGGGCGCGAGGTGGCGCTCGACGCCCATCCGGACGACGACGGCGATGCCGTGCCCACGCTCGACCGCGGCGTGCGCGGTGCTGTCGATGCCGCTTCCCATCCCTCCGCCGAGGAGCTCGCGTTCTGGCGCGCCGCCGGCCGCCGCCTGCTGGCCTGCCTCGACGAATTGCCGGCCGAGCAGCGTGCTGCGTTCCTGCTGCACCACGAAGACGGCCTGACCGTCGAGGCCCTGGCGGCGAGCCTGGAGATCGGTTTCGAGACGGTGCGCAGCCGCCTGCGCTACGGCCAGCAGAAGCTGCGCGGTTGCATGGAGCGCTATTTGTCGGTGCTGGAGCAGCGCGCATGAGCAACGGCAACGACAACACCGTCGATTTCAGTGGCGACGACGACCTTCGCGATCCGGTGCTGCGCCGCGCGCTCGACCATGCGCCCGATCGCGATGCGGCACCCGACCCGCGCACGCGCGACGCGATCCGGAAGATGGCGCACAACCTCGCGCCTGCGCCAACGCCGGCTTCCGCCGCGAACAATGCGGATGCCGCGCCATGGTGGCGCCGACTGTTCGGAGGCGGCGGCACGCGTGCCCGCATGCCCTGGAATGCGGCCTTCGCCACCGTGCTCGTGGCCACCTTCGTGGCCGTGCTCTGGCACCGCGAGCCGATTCCCGATGCAAGGCTCGATGGCGAGGCGAGGGTCGGCGGCGCGGTAGCGCCGGCACCTGCTGCCGCTCCCACGCCGCCTTCGGCAGAGCCGGCGCCGCAGGCGCCCAGCCCCGCGATCGTTGCGCAGCAGGCACCGGCAGCGCCGGTGGCTGAAGCGCCTGCAGCACCGGCGCGCGATTCGGCCAAGGAAGCGCAGGACCGCAGCACGACGGATGCAGTCCGCCGGCCGGTGCCGGCACCGGCCCGCAAACAGGCCACCCCTGCGCCCGAGATCAACCGGACCCCTCCGGAGTCGCCGCCGTTGCCGCCTCCCGCGCCGGCTGCCGCGCAAGCGCCGGTGCCCCTGCCCGCACCTGCGACGGTCGCGCCGGGCATCGCCGAGCAAGCTGCACGCGCGCGCCAAAAAAATGAAGGCGCGCAGGATGAAAGAGCGTTGGAGAGACGCAGCAGTGGCTATGCCGCCGCTCCTGCGCCATCGGCGGCGCCTCCGTCCATCGACGAGCCCGACAGAACGCCGCCCTCGCTCGCGGCTGCGCCTGCCGCACCCGCGGCACCGGGCGCGGCACCTCCGCGCCGGGAGTCGACGGACAGCGCGTCCGCGTCCGTTGCACGGGGGGGCAGCAGCACGAATGTCGAAGCCTCCGGCGCCCTGCGCGATGCACCGCCGCCACGCGCCGCCGCCAAGGCCGCAAGAGCGCCGGCCGGCGCGTCGTCGTTCTCGGCGCTGGACCGCTGGACGTCCTTCGACGTCACGCGCGACGGCGGGGGCGTGCGCCACGCGCGCGGCGACATCGAAGGGCTGGCCGCGCTGGTGAACGCGGTGGCCCGCTCGGCCACGGCGGCCGACGCGCAACTGGCTGCGCCGGTCGAGGCGCGCCTGTCGCTCTACCAGGGCAGCACATTGATCGCCGTGCTCGAGATCGCGGGGGATCAGGTGCGCTGGACGCCGCAGCTCGGCGGCGGCGCATCGGTCGGCACGCCGCCGGCACAGACGCTCGCCGCACTGCGGGCCCTGCTGACGCGCTAGCAGCGCGCGCCGCAGCCCCAACGCCGTCAGGCGTTCTTGAAATCCGGCTGGCGCTTGTTGAGGAAGGCGTCCATGCCTTCCTTCTGGTCGGCCGTGGCGAACAGCGCGTGGAACAGCCGGCGCTCGAACATCACGCCGTCGCTCAGGCCGCTCTCGAAGGCGCGGTTGACCGACTCCTTGGCCGCCATCACCGCGATCTGCGAGTAGCCCGCGATGACGAGTGCCGCGCCGAGCGCTTCGTCGGCCAGCTTTTCAAAAGGCACCACGCGGCTCACGAGGCCCGCGCGCTCGGCCTCGGCCGCATCCATCATGCGGGCGGTGAGCGCCATGTCCATCGCCTTGCTCTTGCCCACCGCGCGCGGCAGGCGCTGCGTGCCGCCGGCGCCGGGGATCACGCCGATCTTGATTTCGGGCTGGCCGAACTTGGCGTTGTCGGCCGCGATGATGAAGTCGCACATCATCGCGAGCTCGCAGCCGCCGCCCAGCGCAAAGCCGCTCACCGCCGCGATCACAGGCTTGCGGATCGAGCGGATGGTTTCCCAGTTGCGCGTGATGTAGTCGCCCTTGTAGGTGTCGATGAAGCTGTACTTGGCCATCGCGGCGATGTCGGCACCGGCGGCGAACGCGCGCTCGCTGCCGGTGAGGATGATGCAGCCGATGGCGTCGTCGGCGTCGAAGGCCTTGAGCGCGGCGCCCAGTTCGGTCATCAGCGCGTCGTTGAGCGCATTGAGGGCCTTGGGGCGGTTGAGGGTGACGATGCCGACCTTGCCTGCTTCGGTCCGCACTTCGATGTTTTCGTAGCGCATGGTGTCTCTGTCTCCGGGTGGGGTGGGAAAAATATGCTCATCCCACTATACCGAGCAGGACCTCCTGTCCGCTGACGCGTGTGTCGCTTCAGTTGAGAATTATTCTCATCTAGAATGGCTGCCATGGAGTTCCCGATGCAAGAACATGCCGTGTTGCTGCGGGCGTATGCCCGGGCGCAGGAGCGCTGCTCGCGCCTGCTGGTCGAGCAGGCAGCGCTCGTCGAGCGGCTCGAGGCGCAGATCGTGCGCCTGCGCGGCGCGCTGGTGGCGCGCGATTCGGCGATTGCGATCGTCCGGGAAGAGCTGGCGGCCCGTGCGGCCGTCGGCGGCACGTTGCCGAAGCGCCTTCATGCGCTGCTGGCGCCCGGCAGCCGGCGCCATGCCATTCCGGCAGGGCCGGCGCCGGCCGATCTGCGCGAAAAGGCCGTGCTGTGCGTCGGCCGCGAAGAAGAGGCGCCATCGCTGGCACGCCAGCTGGTCGAAATCGCCGGCGGGCGCTACCTGCACCACGACGGTGGCGACGATACCGACGACCTTGCACTCGAAGCGGGCCTGCGCGCGGCCGACCTCGTGATCTGCCAGACCGGCTGCGTGAGCCACGGCGCCTACTGGCGCGTGCAGGACCACTGCCGGCGTACGGGCAAGCCTTGCGTGCTGGTGGGCGAGCCGCAGCCGATGCTGTTCGTGCGAACCCCCGCTGCGACAGAAACCGCGAGGTAGTCCCTAGCCGGCCAGCCAGCCCGTCAGCTTCGCGGCGTCGTGCGTGAACAGGCGCCAGGTGGTCACTCCGGTGGGCAGCACCAGCGGCAGCCTCAGCAGCTTGCGGTCGCGCGCGACGATGGCCGTGCACTTGGTCGCGTCGCCGAGGTACAGCGCCAGGTCGTCGAGCTTGGCGATGCGCCAGGCTTGCGCGGGTCGCTGCTGCCCCTTCTTGCCACCGGTCGGCAGCTCGATGCCGATCCACTCGTCGTGGGCGGAGAAACCGGCCTTCTCGGCCGCACCGCCGCGCAGCACCACCTTGACCTGCACGCTGCCGTTGGCCTCGGCCACGCGCAGGCCCAGTACCTGGGCCAGCTGCGACGGGTCTTCGAGCGTGGCCACGCCGTGCGCGCGCAGCAGCTGCGCCAGCGGAAGCTCCTCGGTCGAATGCACCCAGCGCGCGAGTTCCAGTGCGTACGAGCGGCCGCCCACGGCTTCGAGCGCAGCAGCCACATCGGCTTCGCTGATCGGCCCGCCGCTGCTGTGCGTCCACAGGTGGCGCATCACGTCGTCGAGCGAGCCCTTGCCTTCGTGGCGCAGCGTGAGGTCGAAGCACAGCGCCACCAGCGCACCCTTGGTGTAGTAGCTCACCGTGCTGTTGGGCGTCTGCTCGTCCTGGCGGTAGTACTTGACCCAGGCGTCGAAGCTCGCATCGGCCACCGGCTGCACGAGGCGCCCCGGCGTCTGCATCACCTGGTTGATGGTCTTGTTGAGCAGGCGCAGGTAGGCCGCATCGTCGATGCGGCCCGCGCGGCGCAGCAGCAGGTCGTCGAAATAGCTCGTGAAGCCCTCGAAGAACCACAGCAGCTGCGTGTAGTTCTCGCGGCTGTAGTCGTAGTGGGCAAACTCCGCCGGGCGCATCCGCTTGACGTTCCAGGTGTGGAAGTACTCGTGGCTGATCAGGCCCAGCAGCGTGGTGTAGCCATCGGGTTGCTTTTTCTTTTCGCCGCGCTGCGGCAGGTCGCGGCGGTTGCAGATCAGCGCGGTGGAATGCCGGTGTTCGAGCCCGCCGTAGCCGTCGTCGACCGCATTGAGCATGAAGACGTAGCGATCGATCGGCGGCTTCGGTCCGCCGCGCTTGCCCACCTTGTCGCCGTGCCAGAAGCGCATCTCTGCTTCGCAGATCGCCTGGGTGTCGGCGATCAGCCGGTCGCCGTCGAACGAGGCTGCGGCGCCTGCGATCACGAAGCGGTGCGGCACGCCGCAGGCTTCGAACTCGGCACTCCAGAAGGCACCCATCTCGACCGGGCTGTCGGCCAGTTCGTCGTAGCCGGACGCCTGGTAGCTGCCGAAGCCGTGCTTGTCGGTCTTCGAAGGCACGAGGGCGGTGGCGCACGACCAGCTGATGCCGTCGGCCGTCGATGCGGGCGCGACGATCTCGAGCGCATGCGGCGCATCGGTCTGTCCTTCGACCCGCAGGCACAGGCTGGTGCCGTTGAAGAAGCCACGCTCGGCGTCGAGCCAGGCCGTGCGCACCGAGTTGTCGTACGCGCAGACCTGGTACTGCAGCACCAGCGGCTGGCCCGGCGTGCAATCGACCAGCCAGCTGCATTTGTCGACCTGTGTCAGCACAGGCTTGCGGCGTCCCTGCGTGGCGCGCAGGCCCTGCAGGTTCTTGGCGAACTCGCGCACGAGGTAGCTGCCCGGAATCCACACCGGCAGCGTCACGCGCTGCTCTGCGGCGGGTGCGTCGATGGTCAGCGTGACGGCGAAGAGGTGCGCATGCAGGTCCGCGCATTCGACGCGGTAACGCACGCCTGCAACGGGCGCGGCAGCGGCGCGCCGGGCAACGGCTTTCGTGGCCATCAGCTGGCGGCGGCGGCGAGTTGCTTCTCGACCTGCTCCGCGGGGATGGCGCCCGGCGTGCGGGTGCCGTTGCTGAAGATCAGCGTGGGCGTGCCGGTGATGTTGTACTTGCGGCCGAACTCGACGTTGCGCTGCAGGGCTGCCACGTCGCAGCTGCCTGCGGCGGTGGCGGGCTTGGCGCTGGTTTCCATCCAGTCGCTCCAGGCCTTGCCCTTGTCCTTGCTGCACCAGATGTCGCGCGACTTCGCGGTCGAATCGGCGCCGAGCACCGGGTAGAGGAACAGGTAGACGGTGACGTTGTCGATCGTCTTCATGTCCTTCTCGAAGCGCTTGCAGTAGCCGCAGTTCGGGTCTTCGAACACCGCCAGCTTGCGCTTGCCGTTGCCGCGCACGATCTTGATCGCGTCCGGCAGGGGCAGCTTGTCGAAGGCGACTTCGCTGAGCTTCTCCACGCGTTCCTCGGTGAGGTTCTTGCGGGACTTCACGTCGATCAGGCTGCCCTGGATCAGGTAGTTGCCCTGCTCGTCGGTATAGAAGATCTGCGCGCCATTGACGCGCACTTCGTAGAGGCCCGGCACGGGCGACTTCGTGACTTCGTCGATGGCCGGGAACTGCGGAATGCGTGCCGGAAGGTTCTTGCGGATCTCGGCTTCGCCGGCCGTGGCGGCGACGACTGCGCCCAGCGTGCAGGCGGCGAGAAGAAGGTTGCGTACGAGAGTCATCGGGAAATCCGTTCGAGTGTGTAGCGTCATGCTTTCAAGCCCATGGCTTGCGCGGTGATCCAGTGCTTGACGAGGCGCGTGCGGTCGAAGCCGCGCATGCCCCAGTTGCGCAATGCAGGAAGTGGGCCCAGGTTGTGCGAGAACAGTTGCTGCAGTCCGTCGGTCGCGAGGCTCATCTGCAGCACGTCGGCGCGGCGGGCGCGTTCGTAGCGGCGCAGCAGGCGCGCATCGCCGACGCTGCGCCAGTAGTCGCGGGTCTTGATCACCTCGGCCAGCGCGGCCGCATCGGCCAGCCCGAGATTCAGGCCCTGGCCCGCGAGCGGGTGCACCGTGTGGGCGGCATCGCCTGCCAGCGCCCAGGATTGGCTCGGCTGCCCGGGCATCGCGCCGGTCCAGCGGTCGGCCATGGCGCGTGCGAGCGGCCAGGCCGCACGCTCGCTCGTGAGCTTGAGCGCACCGAGCGCGCCATGGCTGGCTTCGCTCACGGCGGCGTTGAATTCTTCGTCGCCCTGCGCGAGCAGGGCCGGCGCGCGCAACTGGTCGACCGACCACACCAGGGCAACCGTCTTGCCGTGCGTGCCGCCGAGCGGCAGCAGCGCGAGCACTTCGCCCTTGTCGTCGAACCATTGGCGCGCGATGCCGTCATGCGACTCCGCGGCCTCGAGCCGCGCCGCAATCGCATGCTGCGGATAGCGCGTCACTTCGTAGCTCACGCCGAGCGATTCGCGCGTGGTGCTGGCCTTGCCTTCGCACACCACCGTGAGCGGTGCGGGCACGGGCGCAGTCACGACCTCGATCAGGGGCTGGAAACGGACCGCATCGGCCAGCTGCTGCTCGAGCGCCGGCACATCGACGATCCAGGCCAGCGCATCGACCTTCTGCCTCGCGGCGCTGAATTGCACGCGGCCGCCTTCGTCGCCATGCACGAGCATCTCGCGCACGGCCGTGGCGTGGGCCGCGTCGGGCCAGGCGCGCAGCGATTCGAGCAGGGTCCTGGAGGCGGTATTGAGCGCGTAGGCGCGGATGTCCTGCTTGCCCTGCGTGGCCGGTGGCACCACCAGCGCGACGCGCACACGCTCGCGCGCGAGCAGCAGGGCCAGCGTGCGGCCGACGATGCCGGCGCCGCGAATGCAAACTTCTGGGGGGAGGGCCATCGGACGATTGTAGGAGTTGCGTTGCGGGCCCGTTCCCGCGCCCCCGTCCGGCGGGAGGCGGTCCGTCAGGCGCCTTGCGCCAGCGCGTGGCCGTAGCGCGACAGCGTTTCGGCCGGCGAATGCACCTGCCAGGGCAGGCCGTGCGCGGCGAAGCGTTCCGTCAATGCGTCGGTGATGCTTTGCGGATCGGTGCCCGAGAGCGCGATGACGCCCATCAGGGCGCCGTCCACGCCGGGAAACGCCGCGGCCGAGATCCGGTCTTCGGCCGGCAGCGCGTCCAGCACCGACCAGTTCTTCTCCGCCGCCAGTCCGCAGATGAAGCGGTCGTCGACGCCGGGTGCCGCCGACTTCGAAAGCAGCACCAGTTGCGCGCCCTGGAACCATCCCGAAAACTCGAACAGCCGCACCGCAACCTCGGGCCTGACGGTCGACGTCAGGCCCAGCTCCACCGGCGCCGTGCCGACGGCGCCCGCCGCGCCGAACGCGCTGCGCAGGGCGATGCGGCGATGCCGAGTGCCTTCTTCCTCGGGCGTCCACGCGGCTGCGTCGCTTCGGTGCCCCGGGCTCCACAGCTTGCGCCACAGCATGCCGAGCGTGGGCCGGTCGACATCCTCCAGAAAGGTGACGCGGCCCAGCGCCGCGAAGGCCTCGGCAATGGCGAGGTGCAGGGCATCGAGCGCATGATCGTCCGCATCGTCGATCTGCACGAGCAGCATCGACTGGCCTGCGCCGAGCTGCCCGAGCTCCAGGGCCGGCGGCAGGCTGGCGCGAACGGTGTGCAGCCCGATGCGGCCTACCATCGTGGCGTTCCCAGTTCGTTCACGAAGGCGTTGACCTCGAACTCGGCCGCGCGCATCAGGGGCGTGAAGACCGTCTCGTCCGCCCAGTCGTAGACGATGAAGGCGGCCTGCGCGGCCTTCTCGCCGGCCCAGTAGCCCGCGACGCCGCCGATCAGGCAGCCGCCGATGCCGCCCGCCGCGATGCCGTAGGGGCCGCCCGCCGTGCCCAGGCCCGCGCCGTATTCGCCGACGGCCAGGCACCCGACCCGCGCCAGCGCCCAGGCCGACACCACCTCGGTGGCCCGGCGCATCGGCCGGTCTGCCTGCACGATGGAGACCGCATCGAGCGTGACGCCCACGATGCCGATGATGCGTCCGCCCCACTTGAAGTACTTGGCTGCCTGATAGACGTACTTGCCCGCGGGTCCCGCGACCTGGTGATCGCCGAAGCCGAAATGGCCGGTGTTGTTGTTGGCGTTCCAGTGGTAGTTCACCGAGTTGGTCTTGACGTTGAAGCCATAGTCCAGCCGCAGGTGCTTCTTGCCTTTGATGTCCTGGAAGAACAGCGTGGAGGTCGAGCCGCCCTTGGGCACCCACCCCCGCGGGTCCAGCTCGATGCACAGGTTGGTGCCGGGAACCGGGATCCTCACCAGCGCCGCGAGGCCGGTGGGCATCAGGACCTGCCCGGACATGGGAATCTGCTGTTCTTTCAGTTCGTCGGCCATGCGGATGCTTTCTCTTGAGGAGGGCGTAGCGCGCAGTTTTAACGCCTTTCCCCTCGGAACGCCAAGGCCTTCCCCAGCCCCGATGCGGGACAATCGCGGTCGATTTCCAAGGAACCCCTACCGTGTCGCAGCCCGTTTTCGACCTCGAAGCCACCATCGCACGCCTGTTCGTCTACCCCGTCAAGTCGTGTGTCGGTGTCGAGCTGACCGAAATGCTGCTGACCGAAACCGGCCTCGAGTTCGACCGCGCCTGGATGGTGGTCGATGCCCAGGGCGAATTCGTCACCCAGCGCCAGCTGCCGCGCATGGCGCTCATCAAACCGCAGATGAAGCACATGGAAGTGGTGCTGCGCGCGCCCGGCATGCTGGCATTGCACCTCGCCTTCGACCGGGTGGAAAAGCCGGTGCGCGTGCGGGTGTGGAAAGACGAAGTGGCCGCCTACGACATGGGCGACATCGCCGCCCAGTGGTTCAGCGATTTCCTCTCCGAGCCCGGCCGGCCGCAGACCCTGCGGCTGGTGCGCTTCGACCCCGAGCACAAGCGGCTGTCGAGCCTCCAGTGGACCGATGGCGTCGAGGCGCTGAACCAGTTCGCCGACGGTTATCCGCTGCTCGTCGCGAGCGAAGGTTCGCTGGCCGAACTCAACGAGCGGCTCGCGGCGGCGGGCCACGATGCGGTCGGCATCGAGCGCTTCCGGCCCAACATCGTGTTGGGCGGCATCGAGGCGCATGACGAAGACCGCGTCGACGCGCTGCACGTCACTACCGGCGAAGGCGAGGCCGAACTCAAGCCGGTCAAGCCCTGCACGCGCTGCCCGATCCCGGACATCGACCCGGCCACCGCCATCAGCAGCCCCGAGGTCGGCGACGTGCTGCGCACCTACCGTGCAGACGCACGCGTTGATGGCAGCATCACCTTCGGCATGAACTGCATCGTGGTGCAGGGCGTGGAGCACCTGCTCAAGGTGGGGCAGGCGGTGGGCGCGAACTACCGGTTCGAGTAACTCAGAAGGTCACGCCCGCGTACAGGAGGATGTTGGCGTAGGGCGTGCATTCGCCGGTGCGAATCACGGCCTTGGCCTTTGCGCTCAGGCGCTTGAGTTCTTCGTGCGAGATCGTCTCCGGTACGACGGCCAACTGGCCCTCGCACCATGCGGGCAGCGTTCCGGCGGGCAGTTGTTTCACCGCCTCGCGCGCCAGCAGCGCACGCTCCACTTGCATCTCGGACAGCACGGCTTTCAGCACGTCCGCGACGCGCGGAATGCCGGGCGTGAGCGCGAGGTCGATGCGCCTGGGGCCATCGGGAATCGGCAGCCCCGCATCTCCGATGACCACCATGTCGCCATGCCCCAGCGCGGCAATCACTTGCGAGAGTTCGGCATGCAGCAGGGGGGAGCGTTTCACAGCGTGATCCAGTCGGGTGGCAAGGGGCTCTGCAGCACGGCCTCGCGCTGCGGAATGGAAGGCTGGGCACCGGGCTGCTGGATGCACAGCGCGGCGGCGCGGATGCCCAGGCGCACGGCGTCGTCGAAGGACTGGCCTTCGCCCAGCGCCACGGCGAGTGCGCCGAGGAAGGTGTCGCCCGCGGCGGTGGTGTCGACCGCCTGCACCTTCGGCGCGGGATGATGGCGCGCACCGTCGGCATCGATGGCCACGGCGCCGCGTGCGCCGAGCGTCACGACCACCCGCGCGATGCCCTTGGCACGCAGGGCGTGGCCGGCGTGCGCGGCTTCCTGCGGGCTGTCGGCCGACTGGCCGCACAGCGTCTTCGCCTCGATCTCGTTGACGACCAGCGTGTCGATCCGCGGCCAGAGCGGCTCGGCGATGGCCTGCACCGGCGAGGGGTTGAGCAGCACCTTGCAGCCCGCCTCGTGCGCCACCGAGATGGCGCGTGCGACCTGTTCCATCGGCGTCTCGAACTGCGTCACGAAAAAGGCCGCGCCTTGCAGCTGCTGCCGCAGTGCCGCCTCGTCGATCTCGACCTGCGCATTGGCGCCGGGAATCATCACGATGCGGTTCTGGCCGCTGTCTTCCACCAGGATCAGCGCCGTGCCGGTGGGCTCGGCATCGACCGTGCGCAGCGCCGCGGTGTCGATGCCGTCGCGCTCCAGGGATTCGCGCAGTGCCTGGCCATGGGCATCGTGGCCCACGCAGCCGATCATGCGGACCTGCCCGCCTTCGCGAGCGCAGCTCACGGCCTGGTTGGCGCCCTTGCCACCGGGAATGTTGGCGATCGAATGGCCGAGCAGGGTTTCGCCTGCGGCCGGTGCATGGGGGACGCGCAGCACCAGGTCCATGTTGAGGCTGCCGAGCACCACGATGCGCGGCGGCTGGGGGCGGCTGGAAGAAGGCTTCGGACTCACGGGGTGCGGGACTTTCGGTTTTCCGTTGGCAGCGCCTCGGATGCGGGCGCGGGCGAAGAGGGGGCGGTGGCTTCGCGGAAGCTCGCATGGCGCGCGGTCGAGGCGCGCACGCGCAGCTCGGGCTGCAGCACCACCTTGCGCGCATCGCGCCGCTTGCCGCCCACGCGCTCCAGCAGCATGTCGACCGCCAGCGCGCCGATGCGTTCCTTGGGCTGCGCCACGGTGGTGAGCGCCGGGCTGGTGTAGGCAGAGAGTTCGATGTCGTCGAAGCCGACGATCGAGAGATCGTCCGGCACGCGCACGCCGCTTTCATGCGCGGCGCGCAATGCGCCGATGGCCATCAGGTCGTTGCAGACGAACACGGCCGAGGGCGCCTGCTCGGTGCGCAGGATGGCGTGCATCGCCTCGTAGCCGCCCTGGCTCGTGAAGCCGCCGCGCCACAGCAGCGTGTCGGCCTTCGCGATATCGGGTGTGGCGCCGGCTTCGGCCAGCGCCATGCGCCAGCCTTCGATGCGCTGCTCGCTCGGCATCACGCCGACCGGCCCGCCGATGCAGGCGATGCGCTTGTGGCCGAGCGACAGCAGGTGCCGCACGGCGAGCAGGCCACCCTGCATGTGAGCCGTTTCCACCAGGTCGCAGGCCGGGTCGGCGATTTCGCGGTCGACCAGCACGGTCGGAATGCGCAGGCCGTGCAGCTGGGTCACGAGCGAGTCGTCGTCGCCCGCGCCGGTCGACACCACGATCAGCCCGTCGATGCGGCGTTCGGCCAGCACCTGCAGGTAGACGCTCTGGCGATGGGGCTCGTCGTCGGTGTTGCACAGCACCAGCGTGTAGCCGGCGCCGAAGCAGCGGTCTTCCACGATGCGCACGATCTCGGCGAAGTAGGGGTTCGAGCTGTTCGGAATCAGCATCCCGAGCGTCGAGGTGGTGTTGCTCTTGAGGCTGCGCGCCATCGCGTTGGGCACGTAGCCGAGCTCGCGGATGGCCAGCTCGACGCGCTCGCGCCCCTTGGCGCTCACGTGGCGCGTGTCGTTGACCACGTGCGAGACGGTGGTCACCGAAACCCCCGCGCGCAGTGCGACGTCCTTGATGGTGGCCATGGGTGTGTGCTCCTTTTTGTCTCTGCGTCTTCAGGCCAGGCGACGATCCGCACGGCGCTGGCGCAGCGTGTCGATGATCACCGCAACCACGATCACCGCGCCGGTGATGATGCGTTTGCTCGGCTCGCTGGCGCCCACCTGCGCGAGCCCGGCCTCGAGCACCGCGATGATCAGCACGCCGAAGAAGGTGTTGACCACCGAGCCGCGTCCGCCCATGAGGCTGGTGCCGCCGATGACGACCGCCGCAATCACCTGCAGTTCGATGCCGACGCCCGCATTCGGGTCGGCCGCTTCGAGGCGCGCCGACTGCATCAGGCCCGCGAGCCCGGCCAGCAGGCCGGTGGCGGCGAACACGATGATGCGGATCGGCCGCGGATCGATGCCCGCGAGGCGCATCGCTTCTTCGTTCGTGCCGATGCCCACGACGTGGCGGCCGAAGACCGTGCGCGTGAGCACCAGCTGTCCCACGACGACCAGCACCACCGCCAGCACGAAGGCGGCGGAGATGCCGCCGATCCATGGCGCGGCGAGGCCCGAGATGGCGTCGCCCACGTACTGCGTGCGCGAATCGGTGACCAGGTAGGCGCCGCCGCGCACCGCTTCGAGCATGCCCAGCGAAACGATGAAGCTCGGCAGCCGCCATGCGACCGACACCGCGCCCGTCACCGTGCCGCACACCAGCCCGGTGGCAAGGCCGAGCGCGGCCGCCAGGGGCACCGAGAGCTTCCATTCGAGGATGGCGGCAGCGGTCACGGCCGCGCTGAGCGCCAGCACCGAGCCCACGGAGAGATCGATGCCCGCGATGATCAGCACGAAGGTCATGCCGACCGCCATCACGGCGAGCGCGGGGATTTCGTTGGCGATCGAGATGAAGGTCTCGCGCGTCAGGAAGTATTCGCTCAGCGCGCCGAAGAGCGCGACCATGCCCACGAGCACGATGGTGAGGCCGAGGTAGGTGCCCAGCTGGCCCTTCAGTGCAGAGGAGCGCGGGTTGGATGTCGGGACGGCTGCGTTCATGGTGTCTCGGCGTTGGCCGTTCGGGCCGGGTTCGAATCGGAAAGGGGGGAGGTCGCCGTTGCCGGCGTGGCGGCGCGTCCTGTCGCGTCGCTGAATGCGGCGGCCAGCAGCGATTGCTCGCTCCATTGGCCGCGTTCGAACACCGCGACCAGCCGGCCTGCGCTCATCACGCCGATGCGGTCGCACATGGCCATCAGTTCGCGCAGGTCGCTCGACACCATCAGGAGCGCCTTGCCCGCATCGGTCATGCGGTCGAGTTCGGCATAGAGGTCGGCGCGCGCGCCGACGTCCACGCCCCGAGTGGGTTCGTCGAGCAGCAGCACCTTGCATTCGCGGTGCAGCCAGCGCGCGAACACCACCTTCTGCTGGTTGCCGCCGCTCAGCGTGGCAACGGGCTGCTCGATGCTGCGCGAGCGGATGCGCAGCAGCTCCACCAGGCGCCGCGCAATGCTGCGCTCCCTGGCGCGCTGCAGCCAGCCGGCGTGCGAGATCGCGCCCAGGTCGCTCAGCGTGGCGTTGACGCGGATCGGCTGTGTCAGCAACAGGCCCTGCGACTTGCGGTCTTCGGTGACCAGCCCGATGCCCGCGCGGATGGCCTGCATCGGCGAGCGCCAGCCTTTGCGGGCGCGTTGCACGGGCTGCGCGCCGGCCTTGCCGTCGTAGAGGGAGATTTCGCCGCGGTCCGCGCGGTCGGCGCCGAACAGCAGCCGCACCAGCTCGGTCCGGCCCGAGCCGACCAGGCCGGCGAGGCCCATGATCTCGCCCGCGTGCAGGTCGAGGTCGACATCGCGCACCATCTGCGCCCGCCCGATGCCGCGTGCGCTCAGCAGCACCGGTCCGGCGACGCGGCGGTCGCGGCCTTCGTGCTCGTGCACGGCGCGGCCCACCATGCGCTGCACCAGTTCGGATTCGCGCACGCCGGCCATGGCGCGCACGTCCACCAGCCGGCCGTCGCGCAGCACCGCCACGCGGTCGGCGATGCGCTGCAGTTCCTCGAGGCGGTGCGATACGTAGACGATGGCCACGCCGCGCGCCTTCAGCAGTTCGATCTGCTCGAAGAGGTGCGAGGTTTCGCGCGGCGTCAGCATCGCGGTGGGCTCGTCGAGCACCAGCACCCGCGTGTCGTCCTGCAGGTTGCGCGCGATCTCGACCATCTGCTGCTGGCCGATGCCCAGCCGCGCCACGGGCGTGGCCGGGTCGATGTTTTCCATGCCGATCTTGGCGAGCTGCCGCGCGGCCAGCTCATGCAGCTTGCCTCTGCGGATCCAGCCGGTCTGGTTGGGCAGCCGGTCGAGCAACAGGTTCTCGGCCACCGACAGCGTGGTGACCAGCCCCAGCTCCTGCATCACCATGCGCACGCCCAGGCGTTCGGCATCGCGGCGCGAGTGGGGCTGGAAGGCCTTGCCGTCCAGCAGCATCTGGCCGCGCGTGGGCTGCACCAGGCCGCAGACGATCTTCGAGAGCGTGCTCTTGCCGGCGCCGTTCTCGCCCGTGAGGGCCAGCACCTCGCCGGCGTTCAGCGCGATCGAGACGTCGTCCAGCACCGGCGCCGCATAGTCCTTGCCGAGCGCACTCAGGGAGAGCACCGGCGCGCTGCGATTGTTGTCAGCCATCGATGGCAACCTCATTCCAGAAACACCACGGAACCGGCTTTGCCGGGCCGTTGGTGTTGCCCCCAGTGGGGGTTGGCGAAGCGACACGAAGTGCGCGAAGCCTGGGGGCGAGCAACATTTACTTCGATGTCTTGGTGACCAGCACCACGTCGGTCTTCACTTCGGCGGGCATGGACGACTGCGGCTTCTTCTCGGCCAGCGCCTTGAGTGCGGTCTCGATGCCGAACACGGCCTGCTTGGCGGCGAACTGGTCGGCGGTGGCCAGCACGCGGCCGTCCTTCAGCATCGGCTTGATGGCGCCGATGTTGTCGTAGCCCACCACCATCACCTTGCCTGTCTTGCCCGCGGCCTTGACGGCAGCCACCGCGCCGAGCGCCATGCTGTCGTTGCCGGCGAGCAGGGCCTTGAGGTCGGGGTGCTCGCGCATCATGCCAGCGGCCACCGTGTTGCCCTTGTCGATTTCCCACTGGCCGGACTGCACGCCGACCACCGTCACGCCGGCGGCCTTCATGGCGTCCTGGTAGCCGAGGGTGCGCTGCTGCGCATTGAAGGTGGTCGAAACGCCTTCGATGATGCCGACCTTGTCGCCGGCCTTCAGGCTCTTGGCGAGTTCGTCGCCCACCAGCTTGGCGCCGGCGCGGTTGTCGGGGCCGACGAAGGGCACCTGGATGCCCTTTTCCTTCAGCGCGGCGGCGTCGAGCTGGTTGTCGATGTTGACGACCAGGATGCCCTTGTCGATGGCGGCCTTGATGACGGGCACCAGCGCCTTCGAATCGGCCGGCGCGATGACCAGCGCGTTGATCTTCTGCGCCACCATCTGCTCGACCATCTTGATCTGGGCGGCGGTGTCGGTTTCGTCCTTGATGCCGTTGGCCACCAGCGTGTACTGCGAGGCGTTGGCCTTCTGGTGCGCCTTGGCGCCGTCTTCCATGGTGCGGAAGAATTCGTTGGCCAGCGACTTCATGACCAGCGCGACCTTGGGCTTGTCCTGGGCGAGGGCGGGCGTGGCGGCGAGGGCGCCCAGCAACGTGAGCGCGGCGGCGCTTTGCAGGGTGCGGCGGGTGAACTTCATGGTGTGTCTCCTGAGGTGGTTGAGCGGTACGCCGGTCTCTGCCGGGGGCTCCGATATTAACCAACGAAAACGTTTGCGCAAACGTTTGCTAATCGGGTTTAACCCTGAGCATTCTGGCGGTAAAAAAAGAGGCCGAGAGCTGCCGGGAGGGCATGAAACCATGCTCGCCTAAAATGACCGGTTACCCAAGAGGACCTCCCATGAGTTTGCAATGCGGCATCGTCGGCCTGCCCAACGTCGGTAAATCCACCCTTTTCAATGCGTTGACCAAGGCCGGCATCGCAGCGGAGAACTATCCGTTCTGCACCATCGAGCCCAATGTGGGCGTGGTGGAAGTGCCCGATCCGCGGCTTGGCGCATTGAGCGAGATCGTGAAGCCCGAGCGCGTGGTGCCCGCCATCGTCGAGTTCGTCGACATCGCCGGCCTGGTGGCCGGTGCCAGCACGGGCGAAGGCCTGGGCAACAAGTTCCTCGCGCACATCCGCGAAACCGACGCCACCGTGAACGTGGTGCGCTGCTTCGACGACGACAACGTGATCCACGTGGCCGGCAAGGTCGACCCGATCTCCGACATCGAAGTGATCCAGACCGAACTCTGCCTGGCCGACCTGGCCACGGTCGAGAAGGCGCTGCACCGCCACACCAAGGTGGCGCGCTCGGGCGACAAGGATGCGCAGAAGCTGGTCGGCCTGCTCGAACGCTGCCAGGCCGCGCTGAACGAGAACACGCCGGTGCGCGCGCTTTCGTTCACGAAGGAAGAGCTGCCGCTGGTCAAGTCGTTCACGCTGATCACCGCCAAGCCTGCGATGTTCGTGGGCAACGTGGCCGAGGACGGTTTCGAGAACAACCCGTACCTCGACCGCCTGCGCGACTATGCGGCGAAGCAGGGCGCGCCCGTGGTCGCCATCTGCGCCAAGATCGAAGCCGACCTCGCCGAAATGGACGACGAGGACAAGAAGATGTTCCTCGCCGAAATCGGCCAGGACGAACCGGGCCTCAACCGCCTGATCCGCGCAGCCTTCAAGCTGCTGGGCCTGCAGACCTACTTCACCGCCGGCGTGAAGGAAGTGCGCGCCTGGACCATCCACATCGGCGACACCGGCCCGCAAGCGGCCGGCGTGATCCACGGCGACTTCGAAAAGGGCTACATCCGCGCCCAGACCATCGCCTTCGACGACTACATCGCCTACAAGGGCGAGCAGGGTGCGAAGGATGCCGGGAAGATGCGGTCGGAAGGCAAGGAATACGTCGTCAAGGATGGCGACGTGATGAACTTCCTCTTCAGCTCGTAGTAAAGCTCGCCCCCAGGCTGCGCGCACTTCGTGTCGCTTCGCCTTCCCCCTACCGGGGGCAACACCAGAGGCCCGGCGAAGCCGGTTCCTCGGTGTTTCGCGAAAAGAGGTGTTCGGGGGCTTGGTGTGTTGTTCGGTAGACTGCGCGCGCCCGAATTCTTCACAAGGCCCGCCACCATGCTCACCGTCCACCATCTCAACAATTCGCGTTCGCAGCGCGTGCTCTGGCTGCTCGAAGAACTCGAACTGCCGTACGAGATCGTTCACTACCAGCGCGACCCCCAGACCATGTTGGCGCCCGCTTCGCTGCGGGCCGTGCATCCGCTCGGCAAGTCGCCCGTAGTGACGACCGACGACGGCCTCACACTCGCGGAATCGGGCGCGATCATCGAGACGGTCATCGAACGCTATGGCAACGGCCGCCTCGCGCCCGCGGCCGGCACGCCCGAGGCGCTGCGCTACCGCTACTGGCTGCACTTTGCCGAAGGCACGGCGATGTCGCCGCTTCTGCTCAAGCTGGTGTTCGACCGGATCGAGACGAGCAAGATGCCCTTCTTCGCGAAGCCGATCGCCAAGGCCATCGCAAGCAAGGCGAAGTCGGCCTTCATCCATCCGAACATCACGGGCCACCTGAATTTCATGGAGGCCGAACTCGGCCGGAGCGAGTGGTTCGCCGGCAATGAGTTCACGGGCGCCGACATCCAGATGAGTTTTCCGGTCGAAGCCTCGCAGGCGCGCGGCGGTCTCGATGCGAAGCGGCCGAAGCTCATGGCGTATCTCGAACGCATTCATGCGCGCCCGGCCTACAAGCGCGCACTGGAGCGCGGCGGTCCCTACGGTTTGCTGAGCTGACGCTCCGGCGTCAGGGAGACGGAAATACGTAGAGCAGCGCGACCGTCATGCAGACATAGCGCAGAAATTTCCCGATGGCCATGTAGCCCAGGCATGGCCAGAACGGCAGCTTGAGCCAACCGGCCACCGCGCACAGCGGATCGCCCACGACCGGCAGCCAGCTCAGCAGGCAGGCTTTCGGCCCGAGCCGTTCGAGCCAGCCGAGCACGCGCAGATGGTGTTTCGAGTGCGAATATTTGTCAGCCACCTTGTGTGCGCCGTAGCCCATCCACCAGTCGACCGCACCGCCCAGCGTGTTGCCGACCGTTGCCACCGCGATGGCCGGCCAGAACATGTCGGGATTGAGCCTGAGCAGGCCGAACAGGATGGGTTCGGAGCCAACCGGCAACAGCGTCGCCGACACGAAGGCTGCGATGAACAGCGTCGAGAGTCCGTACTGCGGGAGCGCCAGTAGCGCCAGAAGAGCGTTGAGCCAGGCTTCCATAAGGTCGGCGAAGTATAGGCAGCGCTCACGTCGCAACGGCGTGGGAGAAAGCCCCGCGAAGCGCTGGTGTTTACGCCTGTAGCGAAGGCGCAAATCGTTTCAGTCGCTGAAATCGCAGGTGGCTACAATCGTGCCTCATTTTTCAGCAGCCGAACGCGCACCGCTTCCTTCCAAATGACTTTGCAGATCGGCACCCACACGCTGGAAAACCGCCTGTTCGTTGCGCCCATGGCCGGCGTGACGGACCGGCCCTTCCGCATGCTGTGCCGCGAACTCGGTGCCGGCTATGCGGTCAGCGAGATGGTCACCTCGCGCAAGGAACTCTGGGGCACGCTCAAGACATCGCGCCGCGCGAACCACGACGGCGAGCCGGGCCCCATTGCGGTGCAGATTGCCGGCACCGACGCGGCCATGATGGCCGAGGCCACGGTCTACAACATCGAGCGCGGCGCGCAGATCATCGACATCAACATGGGTTGCCCGGCCAAGAAGGTCTGCAACAAGTGGGCCGGTTCGGCGCTGATGCGCGACGAGCCGCTGGCGCGGGAGATCGTGCAGGCGGTGGTCGATGCGGCGCAGCCGTACAACGTGCCGGTCACGCTCAAGATGCGTACCGGCTGGAGCGAAGACAACCGCAACGCGGTGAAGCTCGCACGCGATTTCGAATCGGCCGGCGTGCAGATGCTCACCGTGCATGGCCGCACGCGCGAGCAAGGTTACAAGGGCGACGCCGAGTACGACACCATCGCCGCCGTGAAGGCCGCGGTGCGCGTGCCGGTGGTGGCCAACGGCGACATCCGTTCGCCCGAAAAGGCACGCGACGTGCTTGCGGCCACGGGCGCCGACGCGGTGATGATCGGCCGCGCGGCGCAGGGCCGGCCCTGGATCTTTCGCGAGATCTCCCATTTCCTGGCCACCGGCACCTACCTTGCACCGCCGCTGGTGGTCGAGGTTCGCCGCCTGCTGCTCGATCACCTGGTGGAGCACTACGCGCTCTACGGCGAGTTCAGCGGCGTGCGCACGGCGCGCAAGCACATCGGTTGGTATGTGCGCACACTCCCCGACGGCGAAGCGTTTCGCGGCCGGATGAACACCATCGAGGACTGTGCCGAGCAACTGCGCGCGGTCGGCGACTATTTCGACGGGTTGGCGGACCGGATGGACCGCATGCCCGCACACCAGGCGGCCGAAGAACTGTCCGGTGAAGAGGAGGCGGCTTGCGCCGTCGATTGAGAAGAAGAGAAGAAGCAATGAGCAAGAAACACATCGAGGACTGCGTGCGCACCAGTCTGGACAGCTACTTTCGCGATCTGCGCGGCACCGAACCCGACGGCATGTACGAGATGCTCGTGCGCGTGGTCGAAAAACCTTTGCTCGACGTCGTGATGACGCGCGCGGAAGGCAATCAATCCAAAGCCGCGCAATGGTTGGGCCTGAATCGCAACACCCTTCGCAAGAAGCTGGTCGAGCACAAACTTTTGAAATAACCACGGCATACCTCCATGGCCCAGACTGCACTCATCTCCGTTTCCGACAAGACCGGCATCCTCGAATTCGCCCAGGCGCTGCATGCGCTGGGCATCAAGCTGCTGTCCACCGGCGGCACCGCCAAGCTCTTGGCCGATGCCGGCCTGCCGGTGACCGAAGTCGCCGACCACACCGGCTTTCCCGAAATGCTCGACGGTCGCGTGAAGACGCTGCACCCCAAGATCCACGGCGGCCTGCTCGCGCGGCGCGACCTGCCGGCGCACGTGGCGGCGATCAAGGCGCACGGCATCGACACCATCGACCTGCTCGTCGTCAATCTCTATCCCTTCGAATCGACCGTGGCCAAGGCCGGTTGCACGCTTGAAGACGCGATCGAGAACATCGACATCGGCGGCCCGGCCATGGTGCGCAGCGCGGCCAAGAACTGGAAGGACGTGGGCGTCTTGACCGACGCGTCGCAGTACCCCGTCGCGCTCGCCGAGCTCAAGGCCAGCGGCAAGCTCAGCGACAAGACCAAGTTCGCGTTCTCGGTGGCCGCGTTCAACCGCATCGCCGACTACGACGGCGCGATCAGCGACTACCTCTCGGCCATCGACTTCGACGCCAGCATCGGCCAGCCCGCGCCGACGCGCTCGCTGTTCCCCGCGCAGAGCAACGGCCGTTTCGTGAAGGTGCAGGACCTGCGCTATGGCGAGAACCCGCACCAGCAGGCCGCGTTCTACCGCGACCTGTATCCGGCGCCCGGTTCGCTCGTGTCCGCGAAGCAGTTGCAGGGCAAGGAACTCAGCTACAACAACATCGCCGATGCGGATGCCGCATGGGAATGCGTGAAGAGCTTCGACGTGCCGGCCTGCGTGATCGTGAAGCACGCCAATCCCTGCGGCGTGGCCGTGGGCAAGGATGCCAACGAGGCCTACGCCAAGGCCTTCAAGACCGACCCGACCTCGGCCTTCGGCGGCATCATCGCCTTCAACCGCCCGGTCGACCTCGAAACCGCGCAGGCCGTCAACAAGCAGTTCGTCGAGGTGCTGATGGCGCCGGGCTACACGCCCGAGGCGCTCGAGGTGTTCCAGGCCACCAAGGCCAAGCTCAATGTGCGCGTGCTCGAAATCGCGCTGCCGCCGGGCGGCAAGACCGACTGGGAGAACGGCCGTAACCTCATGGACGTGAAGCGCGTCGGCTCGGGCCTGCTCATGCAGACCGCCGACAACCATGAGCTCGCCGCCAGCGATCTCAAGGTGGTCAGCAAGAAGCAGCCCACGCCGCAGCAACTGCAGGACCTGCTGTTCGCCTGGAAGGTCGCGAAGTTCGTGAAGAGCAACGCGATCGTGTTCTGTGCCGACGGCATGACGATGGGCGTCGGCGCGGGCCAGATGAGCCGCCTCGATTCGGCGCGCATCGCGAGCATCAAGGCCGAGCATGCGGGCCTGTCGCTGAAGGACACGGCGGTGGCGAGCGATGCCTTCTTCCCGTTCCGCGACGGCCTCGACGTGGTGGTCGATGCGGGCGCGAGCTGCGTGATCCAGCCGGGCGGCTCGATGCGCGATCAGGAGGTGATCGACGCGGCCGACGAGCGCGGCGTGGTCATGGTGCTGTCGGGCGTGCGTCACTTCCGGCATTGACGGGGCTTCTTCCTCTTTTTCGAGAACACCGCGGAACCGGCTTTGCCGGGCCGCTGGTGTTGCCCCCGGTAGGGGG
>NZ_JBFUHN010000034.1:0-65098 GCF_056402375.1 Variovorax sp. P4_B10
GGCCTGGGCAACGCGGTCGGCGGCGTGGTCGGCGGCGCAACGGGTGCCGTGGGCAACGCGACCCACGCGGCCGGYGGTGCCACCGGGGCCGTGAGCGGTGCCACGGGCGCCGCAACCGGCGCGGCGGGCGGCCTCACGAACACCGTGGGCGGCACGCTGAACAGCGCGACCGATACCGCAGGCGCGGTCGGCGGCGCCGTGAAGCCGTCGGGCGCCGGCGTGAAGGCCAGCGGCAAGGCCAAGGGCTCGGGCGCGGTCGACGTCACGAAGTAAGCGCTCCGTCCGCAGAAGCCCGCAGCGCCCACGCGTTGCGGGCTTTTTTGCGAGCGTCCGTCTCAGGGATCCGTGGCGCCAAGCACCACCCGCGGCCCTGAAGCCGGCACGCGGCGCGGCCCGTTCGCAGGACACCGCGGAACCGGCTTCGCCGGGCCGCCGGTGTCGCCCCCGGCGAGGGGGTGGGCGAAGCGACACGAAGTGCGCGAAGCCTGGGGGAGTTCCATTTCATTCAGCCTCGAGCCTGAAAAGGCTCGTGACTTCCGCATCGAGCACCATCAGCTCGCGCTGGTTGAAGAGCCGCCAGCGCCAGCACAGGATGCCGAGCGTGGGCCGTTTTTCGGAGCGGCGCACCTCGATCACATCGGCCACGAGCCGCAGGGCGTCGCCGGGCCGCACGGGATGGGGCCAGCGCAGATGCTCGAGCCCCGGCGAGGCGAACGATTCCGAGCCTTCGAGCGCCGCCTCGACGACGAGGCGCATCGCGATCGCGCAGGTGTGCCAGCCGCTCGCGATCAGTCCGCCGAAGGCGCTGCCAGTCGCGGCTTCCGCGTCGGTGTGGAACCACTGCGGGTCGTAGGCGCGCGCGAACCCCACCAGCTCGGCTTCGGTGAGCACGTAGGGCCCGGCCTCGATGACCTGGCCCGCATGGAAGTCGGCGAACTTCATTCGCCGGAGTCTAGGGCCTGTTCACCCTAGTAGGTTTCGAGGTGCAGGCGGCCTTCGCGCTTCAGTGCGGCGCCGACCGTGTCCCAGTCGAGCCCGGCTTCCGTGGCCACATCGCGCAATGCGAGCACCACGCCCTCTTCCATGCTCTTCAGGCCGCACACATAGAAGTGGCTTGCGCCATCTTTCAGCAGCGCGGCCAGGTCGGCGGCGCGCTCGCGCATCAGGTCCTGCACGTAGCGCTTGGGGCTTCCCGGCGTGCGCGAGAACGCGAGGTTGATGTCGATGAAGTCCTTGGGCAGCGACTGCAGCGGGCCGAAGTACGGCAGCTCCTGCTGCGTGCGCGCGCCGAAGAACAGCATCAGCTTGCCGCCCTCGAACTTGCCGCTCTTGCGCAGGCGCCGGCGCCATTCGGTCATGGCGCGCATGGGTGCGCTGCCGGTGCCGGTGCAGATCATCACGATGTGCGACTTGGGGTGGTTCGGCATCAGGAACGAGGCGCCGAAGGGCCCCACCACCTGCACCGTGTCGCCGACCTTCAGGTCGCAGACGTAGTTCGACGCGATGCCGCGCACCGGTTCGCCCTGGTGGTCTTCGGTCACACGCTTCACGGTGAGCGAGACGTTGTTGTAGCCGGGCCGCTCGCCGTTGCGCGGGCTGGCCACCGAGTACTGGCGCGCATGGTGGCGCTTGGCCGTAGCATCGACACCCGGCGGAACGATGCCGATCGACTGGCCTTCGAGCACCGGGAACGGCACGACGCCGAAGTCGAGCACGATGTGGTGCGTCTCGCTGTCGAAGCCGGCCTCGGTGCAGTTGAAGTTGCCGACCACGGTGGCGGTCGTCGGGGTCTTCGGCGGGAACAGGTTGGTGTAGGCGTGCGCGGCCGACCAGGGTGGCACCGTGGCGCCGTATTGCGCGGAGTCGAAGGCCGGCTCGACGGACGCGACCGCGGCCTGGGCCTGGGCTTGCGCCTGGGTCTGCGCGGGCACGGCGGCTGCCGCACCGCCGGCCGCTTCGGCGGACACGCCGGCGGCCTCGAGCTCCTCGGGCGTGAGTTCCGCAGGCAGCGATTCCCAGGTGAGCTGCTCCTCGATGGTGTACGCGCGCACCACGGGCATGGTGCGCCAGTTGTCGATCGAGCCCGTGGGGCACGGCGAGATGCAGGCCATGCAGCCATTGCAGACGTCGGCCCGGACGACATAGTTGTTGTCGTCGTGCGTGATCGCGTTGACGGGGCAGGTCGCCTCGCAGGTGTTGCAGCGGATGCAGATCTCGGGGTCGATCAGGTGCTGCTTGATGACCCCGGCTTCAACGGCCATGTCCATGTTTTTTCTCCTTTCCCTCGCCCCTTGGGGAGAGGGTCAGGGTGAGGGGGCAGCAGCTTGTCGTGGGGACGCCGCCTACCCTCACCCCTGCCCTCTCCCCGAGGGGAGAGGGAGCCATACCAATCAGCCGAAACGCACGTACTCGAAATCGACCGGTTGGCGGTTGATGCCCATCACCGGCGGCGAAATCCAGCCCGCGAACTTGCCCGGCTCGACCACGCGTCCCATCAACGATGCCACGAAAGCAAAGTCTTCGGCGCTCGGCAGCCATCCGTTTTTCTTCGCGGCCCATTCGACCTCGTTCACCACGCGGCCTTCGGGCGACATCTTGATGCCGGCGAGCGCGCCGATCTGGCGGTTGAAGGCCTTGTGCGGCACCACCAGGCGGGTCGGGATGCCGGCCTTCTCGAGCACCTTGTTCCAGCGGCCGACGCCGGCCACCGAGTCCTTGATGAAGTCGTCGCGCAGCACTTCGTTGAGCGCGTTGAGCATCGGCACGTCCTTCTCGACGAGCTGGCCCTCCTTCACCTCGAGCACCTTGTAGGTCTGGCCCTTGAGCACGTGGTCGTCGCCTCGCTTGCCTTCTTCGTAGCGGCCCTTCAGGCCCGAGCTGTAGAAGATGGCGGCGTTGCTCGACTGGTCGGCGCCGAACAGGTCGATGGTCACGCTGTAGTGGAAGTTCAGGTAGCGCTGGATGGTGCCGAGGTCGATGGCGCCGGCCGCGCGCACCTTCTGCGCGTCGTCGGTCTTCAGCTCGTTCATCACCTGCGCGGTGCGCGCCAGAACGCGCGACACGCCGCTCTCGCCCACGAACATGTGGTGCGCTTCTTCGGTCAGCATGAATTTCGTGGTGCGCGCCAGCGGATCGAACGCGCTCTCGGCCAGCGCGGCCAGCTGGAACTTGCCGTCGCGGTCGGTGAAGTACGTGAACATGAAGAACGCGAGCCAGTCGGGCGTCTTCTCGTTGAAGGCGCCCAGGATGCGCGGGTTGTTGGCATCGCCCGAGGTGCGCTGCAAGAGCGCCTCGGCTTCTTCGCGGCCGTCGCGGCCGAAGTGCTTGTGCAGCAGGTAGACCATCGCCCACAGGTGGCGGCCTTCTTCCACGTTGATCTGGAACAGGTTGCGCAGGTCGTACATCGACGGCGCGGTCAGGCCCAGGTGGCGCTGCTGCTCGACCGAGGCCGGCTCGGTGTCGCCCTGCGTCACGATGATGCGGCGCAGGTTGGCGCGGTGCTCGCCGGGCACGTCCTGCCAGGCTTTCTCGCCCTTGTGGTCGCCGAAGTGGACCTCGCGGTTGGCGTCGCCCGGGTTCAGGAAGATGCCCCAGCGGTAGTCGCGCATCTTCACGTGACCGAACTGGGCCCAGCCCTGCGGGTCGACGCTCACGGCCGTGCGCAGGTACACCTCGTGGTTGGTCGAGCCCTCGGGGCCCACGTCGTCCCACCAGTTGATGAAGTTGGGCTGCCAGCCTTCGAGCGCGCGCTGCAGCGTGCGGTCTTCGCCGAGGTTGACGTTGTTGGGGATCTTCTCGCTGTAGTTGATCGTGCTCATCGCTGTTCCTTGGGTTGTACGGACTGCGGTATCAGACGCGGTTCATGTCGAAGCCGGCCTTTTCGCCGGTGCCGTAGACCTTCAATGCACCCTTTTCGCCGACGGCGTTGGGGCGGTTGAAGATCCAGTTCTGCCAGGCGGTGAGCCGGCCGAAGATGCGGGTGGCCATGTTTTCCTTGCTCGCGAAGCGCAGGTTGGCTTCGAGGCCGGTGAGCGCGTCGGGCGACATGGCGGCGCGCTCCTCGATGGCGATGCGGATCTCGTCGTCCCAGTCGATGTCGTCGGGCGCGGCGGTGACGAGGCCGAGCTTCAGCGCCTCGTCGGCATCCAGCGGCTTGCCGGCTGCCGCGCGGGCGGCTTCCAGCGGCGCGGCTTCCTCGTAGAAGCGGCGTTGCAGGCGGCTCTGGTCGTTCACCATCGGGAAGAAGCCGAAGTTGAATTCGTCGAGCACGAGCTTCGGTGCGCGCTCGGCGTCGTCGGGCAGCGCGAGCATGTAGGTGCGGTCGGCGGCGAAGGCCAGTTCGGCCAGCGTGCCGGCGAAGCAGGAGCCCGCTTCGACCAGCGCGAACAGGCTGCGCGACGACACGTCGAGGCGCGCCAGCGTGCGGCGCAGCGCGCCGATGGTTTCGCGCACCAGCCAGTGGTCCTTGTGGGCGAGCATCACGGCGTCCGATGCGAGCACGGCCTGCGCGTCGCCTTCGGTCTTGAGCAGCCAGGTGCCGATGTCGAGCTCGTTGGTGCGCAGGTTGAGGATCGCGTCGTCGAGCTGGCGGCACATCGCGAGCGGCCACCAGGCGGCGCCCGCGGCTTCGATGGCGGCGATGTCGGCCGGCTGCGCGCCGGTGGGCGCCTTGACGGTGATCGTGGCGGTGCGCTTGCTGCGGTCGATCTGGATGTCGACGTGCGGGTAGCGGATGCCGTCGGCGCTGTCGGTGCGCTCGAGGCGGGTCAGCGCCACGCCCTTGCCGCCTGCGGGGCGGTCGCTGCCTGCGGCGAGTTGCGAGGCACGGTCCTGCACGGCAGCGGCGAATTGCGCGGGTTTGGCCACGGCATCGACCAGGCGCCAGTCGACCGCGCGCTGGCCGCGCACGCCTTCGACGCTGGTGCAGAAGATGTCGGCGAGGTCATGGCGCACATGGCGCTTGTCGGTCACGCGGGTCAGGCCGCCGGTGCCGGGCAGCACGCCGAGCAGCGGCACTTCGGGCAGCGACACGGCGGAAGAGCGGTCGTCCACCAGCAGGATCTCGTCGCAGGCCAGTGCCAGCTCGTAGCCGCCGCCGGCGCAGGCGCCGTTCACGGCCGCGAGGAACTTGAGGCCCGAGTGCTTCGACGAGTCTTCGATGCCGTTGCGGGTTTCGTTGGTGAACTTGCAGAAGTTCACCTTCCAGGCGTGGCCCGAGACGCCGAGCATGAAGATGTTGGCGCCCGAACAGAAGATGCGGTCCTTGCCGCTGGTGACGATCACGCTGCGCACTTCGGGATGCTCGAAGCGCACGCGGTTGAGCGCGTCGTTGAGTTCGATGTCCACGCCCAGGTCGTAGCTGTTGAGCTTGAGCTTGTAGCCGGGGCGGATGCCGCCGTCTTCCGCGATGTCGAGCACCAGACGCGCCACCGGGCCTTCGAAGCTGAGCTTCCAATGCTTGTATTGCGCGGGTTCGATGCGGTAGTCGACGCGCGGGGGCGCCTGAAGGGTCGTGGTGTCGGTCATACGGAAGTCTCCTGTGGGCCAGATGCAAACCGGAAGAATAATGCATCTTCTGGTTCCGATGACATGCATCATGCTGCATACAAACAGGCAAGTCAATGCCTGTTGTGCTTTTTTTCAGATTTCAGCTCAGGCGCCCAGGCCCATTGACTGGCGGGTGCTCGCGCGCAGCGTCTGGAAGCTCTGCGCGAGGCTCTTGCCGCTGGTGTCCACCGACAGATCGGCCTTCGAATAGAAGGCCGCGCGGCCGTTCAGGATGCGGCGCAGGTCTTCCATGGCTTCCTTGCTGGCCGCCATGGGGCGGGTGTCGCCCTGCGCGGCCACCCGGCCCATGTGCTCCTCGGGCGCGGCCTGCAGCCACACGGTGGTGCAGTGCGCGAGCAGCTCGTTGAAGGTGGCGGGGTCGGACACGATGCCGCCCGGCGTGGCGATCACCACCTCGCTGTAGATCTGGATGCTTTCCTCCAGCGCGCGGCGCTCGTAGCGGCGATAGGCATTGGTGCCGTAGAGATCGTGGATCTCGCGCACGCTGCAGCCCGCAAGCTTCTCGATCTCGCGGCTCAGTTCCACGAAGGGCACATCGAGGTCGTCGGCCAGCATCTGCCCGAGCGTCGACTTGCCTGCGCCGCGCAACCCCACGAGGGCGATGCGGCGGTGCCGTGCCGGGTCGACCGACGCCGTGCCCAGCAGTTCGCCCAGTGCCACGCGCGCACGGCGCAGGTCGCTTTCGCTGCGGTTTTCGAGCAGTTCGCGGATCAGCAGCCACTCGGGCGAACTGGTGGTGACGTCGCCGACCAGCTCGGCCAGCGAGCAGTGCAGCGCACCCGCCACCTGCTGCAGCACCAGGATCGACGCATTGCCGATGCCGTATTCGAGGTTGGCCAGATGCCGCTCCGACACGTCGGCCGCGACGGCCACCGCCTTGCGCGTGAGGCCGCGCTGCGCGCGCAGGTTGCGCACGCGGTCGCCCAGTGCGGCCAGCAGCGGATTCCGGGCCTCCCCGGCCGGTGCGGTCTGGCTGGCGCTGCGGCCGCCATCGGGCACGGTGGCCAGCACCGCGTCTACATGCTCGTTCATGCAAGTCCTCGTTCTTGGCCGGGATTGTGCGCGCTCAGGGTAAACACCATATATGCACTATATTGCTTGACACCCGTTGACCCGGTGCTTATCGTTCAGCCGCAAGCAAGATACTGCACGCGCAGCGATCCTGCAAGGTAGTTCATAAGTTCGCTGCAGTTCCGCCCTGCCAGCCAGCCTCCAAAAAGGAAGCCCGCCCATGTCCAGCAAGGAAGCATTTCACCAGTTGATCGCCGGCCTGACCGCCGAAATCGCAGGCAGGCCGCTCGACAACCAGCTCGACCAGTGGCTCAACGCCACCCACGGTGCGGGCAGCGCCCGCTTCGCGCAATTGCGCCAGGCCTGCGTCGGCGGCGTGGCCGAAGGCTGGCTGTGCGAGCGCGAAGGCGGCGGCATCCGGTATGGCCGCGTGTTCAAGGCCGAAGACGCGCTGCATCGCTTCTCGGTCGACGTGGTCGACATGCAGGACATCGCGGGGCCGCACCACAGCCATCCGAACGGCGAGATCGACCTGATCATGCCGCTCGACGACAGCGCCGACGCCACCTTCGACGGCCGGCCGGCGGGCTGGTGCGTCTACGGGCCCGGCACCGCGCATCGCCCGACTGTCGCGCAAGGCCGCGCGCTCGTTCTCTATCTATTGCCCGAAGGGCAAATCAAATTTACCCAATGACCGAGTTCCTCCCCAACCACGTCGCCGGCCGCTGGCAAGGCGGATCGGGCGCCGGCACGCCCCTTTTCGATCCGGTGCTCGGCACCGAGCTCGCGCGCGTCGACGCCACCGGCCTCGACCTGCCCGCCGCCTTTGCCTTTGCGCGCGAACAGGGCGGCAACGCATTGCGCGCCCTCACCTACCGCCAGCGCGCCGGGCTGCTCGGCGCCATCGTGAAGGTGCTGCAGGCGAACCGCGAGGCCTATTACGAGATCGCGACCGCGAACTCGGGCACGGTCAGGAACGACTCGGCCGTCGACATCGACGGCGCGATCTTCACGCTGGGCCAGTACGCGAAGTGGGGCGATGCGCTCGGCGACGCGCGCGCGCTGCGCGACGGCGACGCGGTCAAGCTCGGCAAGGAGCCGGTGTTCCAGTCACAGCATCTGCAGGTGCCGACGCAGGGCGTGGCCCTCTTCATCAACGCCTTCAACTTCCCGTCGTGGGGCCTGTGGGAAAAGGCCGCGCCGGCGCTGCTCTCGGGCGTGCCCGTGATCGTGAAGCCCGCCACGGCCACCGCCTGGCTCACGCAGCGCATGGTCAAGGACGTGGTCGATGCGGGCGTGCTGCCCGCCGGCGCGCTCTCGGTCATCTGCGGCAGTTCGGCCGGCCTGATGGATGCGCTCCAGCCCTTCGACGTGGTCTCGTTCACCGGCTCGGCCGAAACGGCGGCGGTGATCCGCTCGCACGCCGCCGTGGCCGGGCGCTCGGTGCGCGCGAACATCGAGGCCGACAGCCTCAACAGCGCCCTGCTGCTGCCCGGCGCCGCGCCCGGCAGCGAGGCCTTCAACCTGCTCGTGCGCGAAGTGGTGCGCGAGATGACGGTGAAGTCGGGCCAGAAGTGCACCGCCATCCGCCGCATCCTGGTGCCGGCCGAGGTGTACGACGCCGCGGCCGAAGCCATCGGCGCCAAGCTTGCGGGCATCACCGTCGGCAATCCGCGCAACGAGGGCGTGCGCATGGGTTCGCTGGTGAGCCGTGCGCAGCTGAATGCGGTGCGTGACGGTCTCGATGCTCTCGCCGCGCAGGCCACCGTGCTGCACGACGGCCGCAACAGGCCGCTGATCGATGCCGACCCGGCCGTGGCCGCCTGCATCGGCCCGGTGCTGCTGGGCGCGCGCGATGCCGATGCGGCGCAGTGCGTGCACGACGTCGAGGTGTTCGGGCCGGTCGCCACCCTCTTGCCGTACCGCGATCTCGCGCATGGCTTCGCGCTGGCACACCGCGGACACGGTTCGCTCGTGACTTCTCTCTACGGCAGCGACGATGCAGCGCTCGCGCAAGCCGCACTCGCCGTCGCACCGAGCCACGGCCGCGTGCACGTGGTCTCGCCCGAGGTGGCGCAAGCCCACACCGGCCACGGCAACGTGATGCCGATGTCGATGCACGGCGGTCCGGGCCGCGCGGGTGGCGGCGCCGAGCTCGGTGGCCTGCGCGCGCTGGACTTCTATCACCGCCGCAGCGCCGTGCAAGCGAGCCCCGGCGTGCTCGCGCACCTCGGCCTCTAGAGAAAAGAAACGGCCCAAGGAGACACACGATGAGCCTGCCCGCACGATTCAATTTCGCCGAACACCTGTTCGCCCTCAACCGCGGCCGCGCCGATCGCACCGCCTACGTCGACGACCGCGGCACGCTGAGCTACGGCCAGCTCGAAGACCGCGCGCGGCGCCTGGCCGCCGCGCTGAAAGCCGCCGGGGTGCGGCGCGAAGAGCGCGTGCTGCTGCTGATGCTCGACAGCAGCGACTGGCCCGTGAGCTTTCTGGGCTGCCTCTATGCGGGCATCGTTCCCGTGGCCGTGAACACGCTGCTCACGCCCGACGACTACGCCTACATGCTCGACCACAGCCGCGCGCAGGCCGCGCTGGTGTCGGGCGCGCTGCTGCCCGCGCTGCAGGATGCGATGGGGCGCGGCGCGCATGAACTGCGGGCGCTGATCGTTTCGCAGCCGACCGGGGCGCTGCCGGAGAACGCGCAGGAGTTCGATGCCGCGCTCGCCAAGGTCGAGCCGCTGGCCGCACCGGCGAACACCGCCTCCGACGATCCGGGCTTCTGGCTCTATTCCTCCGGCTCCACCGGCAAGCCCAAGGGCACGGTCCACACGCACGCCAACCTCTGGTGGACCGCCGAGCTCTACGGCAAGCCGGTGCTCGCGCTGACCGAGGACGACGTGTGCTTCTCGGCCGCCAAGCTGTACTTCGCCTATGGCCTCGGCAATGCGCTGACCTTTCCGCTGTCGGTCGGCGCCACGGTCGTTCTGATGGCCGAGCGGCCCACGCCCGACGCCACGTTTCGCCGCTGGACAGAGCACCAACCCACGGTCTTCTTCGGCGCACCCACCGGCTTCGCGGGCATGCTCGCCTCGCCCAGGCTGCCGGCGCGCGAAGCGGTCGCGCTGCGCATGTGCTCGTCCGCCGGCGAGGCCTTGCCCGGCGAGATCGCCCAGCGCTTCAAGACGCACTTCGGCTGCGAAATCATCGACGGCATCGGCTCGACCGAGATGCTGCACATCTTCATCTCCAACCGCCCCGGCGACGTGCGCTACGGCACCACCGGCCGGCCGGTGGAGGGCTACGAGGTCGAGCTGCGCGGCGAGGACGGCCGGCCCGTGCCCGACGGCGAAGTGGGCGACCTCTACATCCGCGGCCCCAGTTCCGCGCTCATGTACTGGAACAACCGCGAGAAGTCGCGCGAGACCTTCCAGGGCGGCTGGACCAAGAGCGGCGACAAGTACACGCGCGATGCGGATGGCTACTACACGTACGCGGGCCGCAGCGACGACATGCTGAAGGTCAGCGGCATCTACGTTTCCCCTTTCGAGGTCGAGGCCACGCTGATGCAGCACCCCGCCGTGCTCGAGGCCGCGGTGATCGGCAAGGAAGATGCGGACGGGCTCACCAAGACCAAGGCCTTCGTGGTGCTGAAGGATGGCAGCGCGGCGACGGAGGAAGAACTGAAGGCCTTCGTGAAGGAACGCCTCGCGCCGTACAAGTACCCGCGTTTCCTGGAGTTCGTGCAGGAGCTGCCGAAGACGGCGACGGGGAAGATCCAGCGCTTTCGGCTGCGTGAGCGGGAGAAGCAGGCATGAGAGCCCCTGCTCGTCCCCTCTCCCGCTTGCGGGAGAGGGTTAGGGTGAGGGCATCGGCCTTCGCTCAAGCACGTCTCTCGCTGGCGCCGCTGGCCCTCACCCCAACCCTCTCCCAGAGGGAGAGGGAGCAAAAACCATGAGCGGCAGCCAAGCCGAGTTCGCCACCATCGACTGGCGCGGCCGTCCCGTCCGCATCGAGTGCCAATGGATCGCCCCCGAGCGCACCGACGCCCCGCTCATCGTCTTCCTGCATGAAGGCCTCGGCTCGATTGCCATGTGGAAGGACTTCCCCGCGCAGGTCTGCGAAGCAGCCGGCGCGCGCGGCCTCGTGTTCTCGCGCCCCGCCTACGGCCGCTCCACCCCGCGCGAACACAACGAGATCTGGGACGTCGACTTCATGCACCGCCAGGCGCACGAAGTGCTGCCGGCCCTGTTCGCCGCATTGAAGCTCGGCGACGAAAAGCCCTGGCTCTTCGGCCACAGCGACGGCGGCTCGATCTCGCTGCTCTACGCCTCTCGCTTTCCCGACCGGGTGAGCGGCCTCGTGGTGCTGGCCCCGCACATCTTCGTGGAAGACGTGACCGTCGCGAACATCGAGCAGGCGCGCACCGCCTACCTCTGCACCGACCTGCCGAAGAAGCTCGGCCGCTACCACGACAGCGCCGATTCCGCCTTCTGGGGCTGGAACCGAATCTGGCTGCACCCGCCCTTCCGCGAATGGAACATCGAGGCCGAACTCGACGCCATCCGCTGCCCGGTGCTCGCCATCCAGGGCATCGACGACGAATACGGCACGCTGGCGCAGATCCGCGGCATCGCGGCGCGCGTGCGTGGTTGCGAACTCGTGGAAATCCCTGAATGCGGGCATTCCCCGCATCGCGATCAGCCGGATCGTGTCATCGTCGCGACCACTTCTTTCATTGCCAAAAACAGGAGCCAGACACCATGACGACCATCCGCACCGCGCGCCTCGCGCTCACCGCGATCGCCTTCGCCGCCCTCGCCTCCGCCGCCGGCGCGCAGGGCGCCGGCAAACTCAAGGTCGGCCTGATGCTGCCCTACAGCGGCACCTACACCGCCCTGGGCGTCGCCATCGAGAACGGCTTCAAGCTCTACGTCGACGAACAAGGCGGCAAGCTCGCGGGCCGCGAGATCGAATACTTCAAGGTCGACGACGAGTCCGACCCCGCCAAGGCCACCGACAACGTCAACAAGCTGATCAAGCGCGACAACGTCGACGTGATCGTCGGCACCGTGCACTCCGGCGTCGCGATGGCCATGGCCAAGGCCGCGAAGGAAAGCGGCACCGTGCTGATCGTGCCGAATGCCGGCGCCGACGCCGTGACCGGCCCGATGTGCGCGCCCAACATCTTCCGCAGCTCGTTCTCGAACTGGCAGCCCGCCTTCGCCATGGGCGAAGTGGCCGCCAAGCAGCAGGGCAAGAAGAAGGCGATGACCATCACCTGGAAGTACGCGGCCGGCGACGAATCGGTCAACGGCTTCAAGGAAGGCTTCGAGAAGAACGGCGGCAAGGTCGACAAGCAGCTCACGCTGCCCTTCCCCAACGTCGAGTTCCAGGCGCTGCTGACCGAGATCGCGGCGGCCAAGCCCGATGCGGTGTACGCCTTCTTCGCGGGCGGCGGTGCGGTGAAGTTCGTCAAGGACTACCAGGCGGCCGGCCTCAACAAGACCATTCCGCTCTACGGCCCCGGCTTCCTGACCGACGGCACGCTCGATGCGCAAGGCGAATCCGCCCAAGGCATGCTGACCACGCTGCACTACGCAGACGGGCTCAACACCACGCGCGACAACGCCTTCCGCGTCGGCTACGCCAAGGCCTTCAAGCTGCAGCCCGACGTGTATGCCGTGCAAGGCTACGACGCGGCGCAGATGCTGGGCGTGGGCCTCGCCGCCGCCAAGGGCGACATCGGCAAGAAGGCCGAATTCACGGCCGCCATCGAGAAGGCAAAGATCGACAGCCCGCGCGGCACCTTCACGATGAGCAAGTCGCACAACCCGGTGCAGGACATCTACCTGCGCAAGGTCGACGGCAAGGAAAACAAGCTCGTCAGCACGGCCATCAAGGGCCTGGCCGACCCGGCGCGCGGCTGCCGCATGTAACCCCCCCGTCCCTCGCTCACTTCGTGTAGCTCGACTCCCCCCTCAAGGGGGCGACACCAGCGGCCCGGCAAAGCCGGTTCCGCGGTGTCCCCCGAACATCGCGGGCGCTATCGCGCCACGCTCCCTTCACGGTCTCACAGGGATGAACCCAACGTGGATTTCGGAACCTTCCTCGTCCAGTGCCTGAACTCCGTTCAGTACGGACTCCTGCTCTTTCTCGTGGCCTCGGGGCTGACGCTGATCTTCGGGATCATGGGCGTCATCAACCTCGCCCACGGCAGCTTCTACATGATCGGCGCGTACATGGCGTTCGCGCTCGCACCGGTGTTCGGCGACCAGTTCCTGCTGATGCTGGTGGCCGGCGTGGTGCTCGCGGCCATCTTCGGCTACCTGCTCGAATGGGCCTTCTTCAGCTACCTCTACCAGCGCGACCACCTGCAGCAGGTGCTGATGACCTACGGGCTCATCCTGGTGTTCGAGGAACTGCGCTCCATCCTCGTGGGCAACGACGTGCACGGCGTGAAAGTGCCGGCCTGGCTCGACGGCAGCTTCGCGCTCGGCAGCGTCATGAGCTACCCGTGGTACCGCCTCTTCGCGTCGGCTGCCTGCATCGTGCTGGCCGTGGCCTTGTACTGGGTGGTGAACCGCACGCGCCTGGGCATGATGATCCGCGCCGGCGCGAGCAACCGCGACATGGTGCGCGGCCTGGGCATCGACGTGAAGCGGCTCTACCGCATCGTGTTCGCGGCCGGCGTGGCGCTCGCGGCGCTCGCCGGGATGATCGCGGCGCCGATGTCTTCGGTGTACCCGAACATGGGTGCCAGCGTGCTCATCATCTGCTTCGTGCTGGTGGTGATCGGCGGCATCGGCTCGATCACCGGTGCGCTGCTGGCCTCGCTGCTGGTGGGCTTCGTCGACACCTTCGGCAAGGTGTTCTTCGCGGACCTGAGCGGCATCGGCATCTACCTCCTGATGGCCATCGTGCTGATCTGGAAGCCCGAAGGGCTGATGGGGAGGCGGCCATGACGCAAGCCGTTTCTTCGTCCCGGCGCGGCGCGTTCCTCGTGCCGGTGATCTGCGCGATCGCGATCGGCGTGGCCGGTCCGCTGATGGGCAACTACGCCTCGGACTTCGTCGTGAAGGTGATGATCCTGTCGATCTTCGCGCTGAGCCTCGAATTGCTGGTCGGCATGACCGGGCTCGTGAGCCTGGGCCATGCGGCGTTCTACGGCATCGGCGCGTACGTCACCGTGCTGGCCTCGGGCAGCGAGGGCGGCAACTTCGCGCTGCTGCTGCCCGCCGCCATGGGTGCGGCGGCGCTCTATGCGCTCTTCGTCGGCGCACTGAGCCTGCGCACGCGCGGCGTGTACTTCATCATGGTGACGCTGGCCTTCGCGCAGATGGCCTTCTTCGTGTTCCACGACACCAAGATCGGCGGCGGCAGCGACGGCATCTACATGTACGTGCGGCCGGCCCTCGGCGCGCTCGACATGGAGAACCGCACCGTCCTGTTCTACGTGGTGCTCGCGTCGCTGGTGTTCACCTATGGCCTGCTGGCGCTGGTGCGCCGCTCGCGCTTCGGCGCGGCGCTCGCGGGCATCCGCGTCAACGAGCAGCGCATGCGCGCGGCGGGGTTCTCGGTGTACGGCTACAAGCTCGCGGCCTTCGTGCTGGCAGGGGCGCTCGCGGGTCTTGCAGGCTTCCTGCTGGCCTCGCGCGACGGCGTGGTCAACCCCGAGCTGATGGCCTGGCACAACTCGGGCGAGGTGTTGCTGATGGTGATCCTCGGTGGCCTGGGCCATCTGCGCGGCGCGGTGATCGGTGCGATCGCGTTCACGCTGCTGAAGGAAATCTTCTCGACGCATGCCGTGATGGGGCCGCTCGCAGACCACTGGCAGCTGACGCTGGGGATCGCGATCATCGTGTTCGTGGCGCTCTTGCCGAAGGGCTTGATCGGCCTGGTCAAGCGCCTCTCTCCCAAGGAGGCCGCATGAGCGCCGCGCCGGGCCGCCCCAAGCAAGCTCGCACCGCAGTGCGTAGCACGGAGGTTGCCTTATGAAAACCAACGCACTGCTTTCCGTCGAAGGGCTCACGCGCCGCTTCGGCGGCCTCACCGCCGTCAACGCCGTCACGCTCGACCTGCACGTCGGTGAAGTGCATGCGGTCATCGGCACCAACGGCGCCGGCAAGTCCACGCTCATCAACATGCTCTCGGGCGAGATCGCCGCCTCCGAAGGCCGCATCGCACTCGACGGCATCGACATCACCCGCCGCGCCCAGTCGCGCCGCGCGCGCGACGGCGTGGGACGCAGCTACCAGCGCACGACCATCTTTCCGGAGTTCAGCGTGCACGAGAACTGCCGGCTTGCCGCGCAGGCCGCCACCGCGAAACCGTGGGCGATCTGGCAGTCGTCGCAGCGCTGCGCGGCCAGCAACGCCTCGGCCGATGCCGCCCTCGAAGCCGCGGGCCTCTCGAACGAAGCGCTGCGCGTCGCCGGCACGCTGAGCCACGGCGCGCAGCGCCAGCTCGAGGTGGCGATGTGTCTCGCAACGCATCCGCGCCTGCTGCTGCTCGACGAACCGCTCGCCGGCATGGGCGCCGAGGAAACCGACCGCATGCTCACGCTGCTCGCACGGCTGAAGGCCACGCACGCGATCCTGCTGGTGGAGCACGACATGGACGCGGTGTTCCGCATCGCGGACCGCATCACGGTGATGGTGAACGGCACGGTGATCGCCACCGGCGACCCGAAATCGATTCGCGAGAACCCCGAAGTGCGCACCGCCTACCTCGGAGAAGACCACTGATGCTCACCGTCCGCGACCTCAACACCTACTACGGCAACAGCCACATCCTGCGCGGCGTGCATGCCGGCATTCCGGCGGCCACCTCGGTGGGCCTGCTCGGGCGCAACGGCATGGGCAAGACCACGCTGATCCGCAGCATGATGGGCTATGTGCGCCCCGCCTCGGGCGAAGTGCAGGTCGACGGCCGCACCGTCACCGGCTGGCCGCCCGAGAAGATGGCGCGCCTCGGCATCGGCTATGTGCCCGAAGGCCGCGGCATCTTCCCGAACCTCTCGGTGCGCGAGAACCTCGTGATGAGCGAGCGCGCAGGCATCGACGGCCGGCGCGCCTGGACCTTCGACCGCGTGATGGCCACCTTTCCGCGGCTGGCCGAACGGCTCTCGCACGGCGGGCAGCAGCTCTCGGGCGGCGAGCAGCAGATGCTCTCGATCGGCCGCGCGCTGATGACCAACCCGCGCTTGCTGATCCTCGACGAGGCGACCGAAGGCCTCGCGCCGCTGATCGTGGCCGAGATCTGGCGCGTGATCGGCGAGATCCGCAGCACCGGCATCGCCACGCTGATCGTCGACCGCGACTACCGCAAGGTGCTCGCCCACACTGACCTTGCTGTGGTGATGGAGAAGGGACAGATCGTGCGGCACGGTGCGTCGGCCGACCTGCTGGCGGAGCCGCAGGCGCTGGAGGAGCTGCTGGGCGTGTGAGCATGCGCGGCGGGCGTCATCCGGTCCGCTGCGCCATCAGGAAATCGATGAACACCCGCATGCGCAGCGGCACATGCCGCCCGTCCGGGTACAGCAGCGTGTACGGCCGCGAGCGGCCTGCAAAGGGCTTCAGCACCTCGACGAGCGCGCCGTCGGCGAGCTCTTTTTCCACCACGAAGCGGTAGGTCTGGAACAGCCCGGCGTCGCTCTTCGCGAGCGTGACGCCGCCGAGCACGTCGTCGGAGCAGCTGTAGGCGCTGTCGGCGAAGACCTCGCGGTCCTTGCCGTTCTCCTTGAAAAGCCACGAGATGCGGCGGCCGCTGCTGGGCAGTTCGAACTGGATGCACTCGTGCACTGCAAGGTCGTCCAGCGTCCGGGGCGTGCCAGCCTTCTTCAGGTACTTGCGGGTTGCGACCACCACGAGCGCCGCATCCTCGAGGTGCCGCGCGATCAGCGTGGAGTCGGGCTGGGCCCGCACGCGTACGGCCATGTCGTAGCCCTCTTCGACGAAATCGATGTTGCGGTTGCTCAGGTGCACATGCAGCCGGATGTCGGGAAAGCGTTCGCGGAACGCCGGCAGCATCGGCAGGATGCGGTGATGGCCGTAGGTGGTCGGGACGCTGATGCGCAGCGTGCCCGAAGGCTGCGCCTGCTGGCCCATCACTTCGCGCTCGGCCTCGGCGAGTTGCGCCAGCGCCTGGCGGCATTGCGCGAAGTAGGCGCGGCCCGCGTCGGTGAGCCGCACGCTGCGCGTGGTGCGCACGAACAGGCGCAGCCCCAGGCGTTTTTCGAGCCGCGAGATCGAGCGGCTGACGGCCGCCGGCGTGACGCCCGCGGCCAGCGCGGCCGAGGTGAAGCCGCCGGTCTCCGCCGCAAGGCAGAACAGCTCGATGCTGCCGAGGAGGATGTCGCCGAACTGCCGCTGCACTTTTTGATTACCTCATGTATCAAGTGAAGTACGAGTCTAGTGATTTATCTATGGTCGTGTCATCAATACAGTTCTCCCCACGTCATCAACTTTCTGGAGAACCGACATGCAAGACACCAGCAACCCATCCACCGTCGTCATCACCGGCGCCTCGAGCGGCATCGGCCTGGGCCTCGCGCAGGCCTACCTCGAGCGCGGCTTCAACGTGGTCGCCAATGCCCGCTCCGACGAGCGGCTCGCGGCCGCCGCCAAGCAGCTCGGCAACCCGACGCGTTTCCTCGGCGTCGCGGGCGACATCGGCAAGCGCGCGACCGCGCAGCAACTCATCGACCGCGCCGTGGAACGCTTCGGCCACGTCGACGTGCTCATCAACAACGCAGGCATCTTCAACGCCAAGCCTTTTGTCGAATACACCGAGGAAGAGCTCGACCAGCTGGTCGCCACCAACCTCAAGGGCTTCGTCTACGCCTCGCAGGCGGCCGCGGCGCACATGATCCCGCGCCGCAAGGGCCACATCGTGAACATCACCGCGGGCATCGCGCTGCAGCCGAACCTGCAGGTGCCCGCCCTGTTGCCGGTGCTGGTCAAGGGCGGCATCAACGCCGCGACGCGCGCACTGGCGCTCGAGCTCTCGCCGCACAACATCCAGGTGAATGCGGTGGCGCCCGGCATCGTCGACACGCCGATGCACCCGTCGGAGACACATGGCTTTCTCAACGGCCTGGCACCCGCCGGCCGCATCGCGACCGTGCGCGAGATCGCCGATGCGGTGCTCTACCTCACCAACGCCGGCTTCACGACGGGCGTGGTGCTGCCGGTCGACGGCGGCGCGAGCGCCGGCACCTGGTAATTGCCTCATCTACATAGCCAAGGAGCACACCATGCCTTTCGTCAATCTGAAGATCACCCGCGACGGCGTCACGCGCGAACAGAAAACCCAGGTCATCGCCGAGTTCACGGAAGTCCTCGAACGCGTGCTGAAGAAGCCGCCGGAGTGGACGCACATCGTGATCGAGGAAATCGATACGGACGACTGGGGGTTCGGCGGCGTGACGACGACGGAGTTCCGCAAGCGGCTGGCAAGCGGCGCAAAACCGGCGCAGTGAGGGGACGGGGCGTGCCTATTCGATGAAGCGCCGCAGGCCTTCCAGATCGATCACGGTGATGCCGCCGTACTCGATCCGCAGGAACCCCGCTTCCTTCAGCCGGTTCAGCGCGGCATTGCAGCGCTGGCGCGACACGCCCGACAGATTCGCGATCTCCTCCTGCGAGGTCTGCAGATGCAGCTCGCTGCCCGGATACAGCCACGGATGGAACAGCCCCGCCAGCGCACGGGCCACCTGGCTATCGGCGTCGAGCAACCGGTGCGCCGCGTAGTTGCCCATGAACCAGTGCAGCCGCTCGTTGAGCTGCTGCAGCAGGAAATGATCGAAGCCGCGCTGCGTGCGGTGCAGCCACTCGAAAGTCTCCAGCGGCAATTGGGCCACGCGGCTAGGCCGCAGCGCAATGACGTCGGCCGAGCGCGGAGCGCCGCGCAGCAGCGTGCCTTCGCCGAACCAGCTGCCGACCGAGAGCCCGCCGAAAGTGACCGAGCGCCCGTCACTCGAAGTGATCGACCACTTGAGCAGGCCTTCGAGCGTGCCGTACCAGTGCAGTGGCGTATCGCCGCGCCGGCACAGGGCGGCGCCGGCCGCGACTTCGACCTCGCGGATTTCGTCGAGCACGCGCTCGCGGGCCGCCTCGTCGAGCAGCGGAAACCAGGCCGAGCGCTGAAGCAGCTGCGGAACAGTCAGCGATGCCGCCTTGATGGCCGGCTTCGTCGTGGGCATGAAAAGAAAGCTCCTGATGGCACGGGCGCGGCCCGCGCCGCGTAAACCCTGAGCCCAAATGTCGTCGCAATGACTGAGTGTGACTGCGCCGCCAAAAATAATAGCGCGCCCCTCATGAAAGAAGACACCAGGAGACCCGGAGCATGTCGTCGAAGCGCAAAGTGATCGTGACCATCGCCCCCACGGGCGGGATGGCGCACAAGTCGCAGAACCCCCACCTTCCCACCCAGCCGGACGAGATCGCGGCTGACGTGCTGCGCTGCTGGAACGCCGGCGCCAGCGTGGTGGCGATCCATGCGCGCCGGCCCGACGACGGCGCCACCTGCAACGCCGACGTGTACCGCGACATCAACAGCCGCATCCGCGCGGGCGGCAGCGACATCGTGATCAACAACTCCACCGGCGGCGGCGTGCACGGCGACATGGTGAAGCCGCTGGCCGGCGACCGCTGGGAAATTGCGTGGGAAGAGCGCATCAAGGGCATGGATGCCGGCGCCGAGATGTGCACGCTCGACGCGACCACGCTGAACCTGAGTTTCGAGGGCAGGCAGATCCTGATGGACACGCCGATCACCAAAGGCCGCGAGCTGGCCGCCGGCATGAAGGCACGCGGCATCAAGCCCGAGTGGGAGGTGTTCAGCCCCACGCACATCCTGCAGGACACGACCACGCTGATCGAGGAAGGCCATGACGACGAGCCCTACTTCGTCAACCTCGTGATGAACGTGCACCGCAACTTCCAGAACGCGATGCCGTATTCGCCGCGCTTCCTGCAAATGATGGTCGACACCCTGCCCAAGGGCAGCATCTTCTGCGTGAGCGGCATCGGCCCCTCGCAGCTCGAGGCCAACGTGGCGGCGCTGCTTCTGGGCGGGCATGCGCGCGTGGGGCTGGAAGACAACCTCTACTTCCGCCAGGGCGAGCTGGCCACCAACGTGCAGCTCACCGAACGCATCGTGCGCGTAATCCATGAGCTCGACATGGAAGTGGCCACGCCGGCCGAGGCAAGGCAGATGATGGGGCTGCCGCGCAGAGGCGGCCCGCGCCCCGAATTCGCGCCGCGCTGAGGCGGCCGTTCGACCCGCCAGAAACTGCCGAAAAAGGAGACATTCCATGAACACCCGCCGCCACTTCCTCCATACCCTGGGCGCAGCCACTGCGCTGGGTACCCTCTCGCCGCTGGCCGCGCTGGCCCAGGCGCTCGAACAGGTCAAGATCTACTACGGCTTCCCGGCCGGCAGCGCCGGCGACAGCGTGGCGCGCCGCGTGGGCGAAAAGCTCGCCGGCTCGGCCTACTCCCGCAACGTGGCCGTGGTCGAGAACAAGCCAGGCGCGGGCGGCCGCATTGCGCTGGAAACCCTCAAGAACGCACCGGCCGACGGCAGCGTGCTGGCGCTGTCGCCCTTCTCGTGCACGTCGATCTACCCGCACATCTACAGCAAGCTCAGCTACGACCCGAGCAAGGATTTCGTGCCGGTGTCGATTGCCGCCGTCATGCACCACGGCCTGGCGGTCGGCCCGCTGGTGCCGCCCGAGGTCCGCACGGTCAAGGACTTCCTGGCCTGGGCCAAGGCCAACCCGAACCAGGCCAGCTACGGCTCGCCGGCGGCCGGCTCGACGCCGCACTTCATCGGCGCGCTGCTGGGCCTGAACAACGGGGTCGACCTGAAGCACGTGCCCTACCGCGGCTCCATTCCCGGCGTGACCGACGTGGTGGGCGGGCAGATCGCCGCCATGGTCACGCCCAGCGGCGACTTCATTCCCAACCACAAGGCCGGCAAGCTGCGGCTGCTCGCCACCTCGGGCAAGGCACGCTCGCCGTTCTCGCCGGAAGTGCCGACCTTTGCCGAACAGGGCTTCGCGGAGCTGACCACCGAGGAGTGGTTCGGCTTCTACGCGCCGGCCAAGACACCGGCCAGCGTGGTGGCAACGGCCAATGCGGCGATCAACGCGGCCATCAAGGAAAAGGTGGTGACGGACAGCCTCGCCGTGGTCGGCCTGATCGCCCAGGGCTCCACTTCCGAGGAGATGGCACGCTCGCAGAAGGCCGAGGCCGAACGCTGGGGGCCGCTCGTGAAGAAGATCGGCTTCACGGCGGACTCCTGAGGCGATGCGGATGGAACCGAATCCGAAACGCGTGGCGGTGGTCGCCACCGGCGTCATCGGCGCCAGCTGGGCCGCCTTCTTCCTGGCGCGCGGCCTCGACGTTGAGGCCACCGACCCCTCGCCCGACGCCGAGGCGCGGCTGCGCGCGGCCGTGGCCGCGCACTGGCCTACGCTCGAGCGCTTCGGGCTGGCAGAGGGCGCCTCGGTCGGTCGGCTGCGCTTTCACGCGCGGCTCGAAGACGCGGTGGCCCAGGCCGACTTCGTCCAGGAGAGCGGCCCCGAGCGGCTGGATTTCAAGATCGACCTGTTCCGGCGCATGGACGAGGCGGCGCCGGCCCGCGCGATCCTGGCGTCGAGTTCTTCGGGGCTTGCCATCAGCGCGGTGCAGGCCGAATGCCGGCACCCGGAACGCGTGGTGCTGGGCCATCCCTTCAACCCGCCGCACCTGATCCCGTTGGTGGAAGTGGTCGGCGGCCAGCGCACCTCGGCCGAAGCCATCGAACGCACGATGGCCTTCTATGCCGCCATCGGCAAGCGGCCGATCCATGTGAAGCGCGAGGTCAAGGGACACATCGCGAACCGCCTCCAGGCCGCGCTGTGGCGCGAGGCCTTTCACCTGGTCAACGAAGGCGTGGCGAGCGTAGCGGACATCGACACGGCGATTGCGCACGGCCCCGGCCTGCGCTGGGCGGTGATGGGGCCGTTCATGAATCTGCATCTCTCGGGCGGTGCGGGTGGCATCGCGCATGTGCTCGCGCACCTGGGCGGGCCGATCGAGGACTGGTGGAAGGACCTTGGGGCGCCGTCGATGACGGCCGAACTCAAGCAGAAGGTGACCGAAGGCGTTGCAGAGGAGCTGGGCACTCGACGCACTGCCGACCTCGAGGCCGCCCGCGACACCCTGCTGTTGAACCTGATTCGCGACAAAGCCGACACCGGCAAACTCGACTGAAATGAAACCTTGCTTTTCTGTTCGTCGCGTTGTGTTTGATGTGCGTTGTTCGGGGCGCGATCACGCCGACGGTGTGCTCTGCTCCGCGAATGTCCCCCGGCGCGGCCTAAGGCCGCATGCCTCCTCCTTTATTTCGCTGCGCAGAGCACACCGCCAGCGTGATCGCTCAGAGCACTGGTTGATCGGCGGCAAACCAGCAGCGTGCCCTCGTGCACAGGGCACCGGGTGCTCCCCGCAGCGAAATAAAGGAGGAGCGAAGCGGGGGACATTCGCGGAGGGGAGTACCCGGTGTCCTGTGCACGCGCCCCGAACAAGACGGCTCCATGCATCGCATGGCCGCAAAGCATGGTGGAGCAACTGACATGACCGACTTCCTCCTGGACGAGAGCCTGATCGCCCCACCCCGCACGGTGCGCATCGACTTCGACGACGGCTCCTTCGCACTGCGCTCGCCGATGGCGCTCAAGCCGTATGCACGTTGCATCGGCGAATGGCTGGAGCGCTGGGCACGTGAAACGCCCGATGCGCTGGCCTTCGCGGAACGCGACGACAGCGGCGAAGGCTGGCGCAAGCTCGACTACCGCGCGCTGCGCCACGCCGTGGGCGCAGTGGCCCAGGGCCTGCTCGACCTGAACCTGCCGATGGACCAGCCCGTCGTGATCCTCTCGGACAACGCGATCGACCACGTGGTGCTGATGCTCGCGGCAATGCACATCGGCCGCACGGCCTGCTCGCTGTCGAGCGCCTATTCGCGCATGGCGAAAGACCCGTCGCGGCTGCACGGCATGCTGAAGACGCTCGGGCCGGCACTGATCTACGCATCCGACGCCAAGGTCTACGGCGGCGCGCTCGCGGGCTGCGGCGTCGAGGCCGTCGCGGTGTTCAGCCGCAATGCCGACACGCACCCGGGCGCAATGGCCTTCGACCGATTGCTCGCGGCCAAGGAAACACCCGCCGTGATGGAGGCCTTCGCAGCCATCCTGCCCGACACCCACGCCAAGTACCTGCTGACCTCGGGCTCCACCGGCAAGCCCAAGGTGGTGATCAACACCCACCGCATGCTCTGCGCCAACCAGCAGATGATGGCGCAGACCTGGCGTTTCCTCGAACACGAGAAGCCGGTGCTGGTCGACTGGCTGCCCTGGAGCCACACCTTCGGCGCGAACCACAACCTGCACATGGTGCTGTGCCACGGCGGCGCGCTCTACATCGACGAGGGCCGGCCCGCGCCGGGCCTGATCGAGAAGACGGTGCGCAACCTGCGCGAGGTGAAGCCCACGCTGCTGTTCAACGTGCCGCGCGGCTTCGACATGCTGCTGCCTTTTCTCGAAGCCGACGAGACGCTCGCCGCCGAGGCGTTCTCGCGGCTGCGGCTGGCCTTCTACGCGGCGGCGGCGCTCRCGCCCTCGACCTGGCAGCGGCTCGAAGCGGTGGCGAAGCGCGTGCGGCCCACGCGGCCGCTGTGGCTCACCACCTCATGGGGCGCCACGGAGACCTCGCCGGCCATCACCTCCGCGCACTGGAAGCTCGACGGCGCCGGCTGCATCGGCGCGCCGCTGCCGGGGCTCGAACTCAAGTTCGTTCCCAACGGCCAGAAGCTGGAGATGCGGGTCAAGGGCGTCTCGGTGTTCCCGGGCTACCGCGACGCGCCACGCGAAACGGCACAGGCCTTCGACGAAGAGGGCTACTACCGCATCGGCGACGCCGGCTTTCTCGCCGACGCGGCGCAGCCCGCGCGCGGCGTGATCTTCGACGGCCGCGTGGCCGAGGATTTCAAGCTCTCGACCGGCACCTGGGTGTCGGTGGGCACGCTGCGCGTCAAGCTGGTGTCGCTGCTGGCACCGCATGTGCAGGACGTGGTGCTCACGGGTCATGACCGCGACGAGATCGGCATGCTGGTGTTTGCCGGCCCGCAGGCCGCCGCCCTCGCACCGGAAGCGATGCGCGAGCGGATCGCCGGCGTGCTGCGTTCGTTGCGCGACGAAGGCGCGGGCTCGTCGCAATGCCCCGCCTGCGCACTGGTGCTGGCCGAGCCGCCGAGCCTCGACGCGGGCGAGATCACCGACAAGGGCTACATCAACCAGCGCGCGGTGCTGACCCGTCGTGCGGCCGACGTGGCCCGCCTGCACGCCGGCACGGATGACGATCCGCAGGTGGTGCGCCTGCGCGGCTGATCAGGAAGGCTGCTCGAACAGGGCCAGCAGCGTGTTCTTGAGCCACAGGTGCAGCGCAGAGGTCTCGTGCCGCTGGTGCCAGAACAGCTCGATGATGCGCGCCGGCGCCTCGAGCGGCACGGGCATCCGGCGCAGGCCGGCCAGGCGCGAGGGCTCGAACTTCTCGGACCACGGCAGCACCGCGATCAGGTCGGAGCGGCGCACCACTTCATACGCCGCGCCGTAGTGGTTCACGGTCGCGACCACGTTGCGCTGCAGGCCGCGGCTGCGCAGGAAGAGGTCGTAGGTCGGCGTGGTCTTGCCGACCAGGCTCACGTCCACATGGCGCGCGGCCAGGAATTTCTTCAGCGGAATCTTCTCCGCGCGTGCCAGCGGATGCCCGGTGCGCATCACGCACACGAAGTCGGGTGACCACAGCGCCCGCGACTTGAGAAAGGCCGGCCGCTGCACTTCCTCGTTGTAGACGCTGATCGCGAAATCGGCCTTGTTGTCCGCCAGCACCTTGCCGAAATCGACCAGCGTGTTGGGAATGGCGTGGATCTGCATCGACGGCGCCGCCTTGCTCAGCTTGCTGGCCAGCCGGGGCACCACGATGCCCGACACGTAGTCGGACATCGCGATGCTGAGGCTGGCGGTGCTGCGCAGGGCGTCGAAGCTTTCGACGTCCAGCGTGCCGCGGATCGCCTGCAGTGATTGCGACAGCGGCTCCCACAGGTCGATGGCCCGCCGCGTCGGGTTGACGCCCGATCCGCTGCGCACGAACAGCGGATCGTCGAAGGTTTCGCGCAGGCGGCGCAGCGCGTTGCTGACCGTCGGCTGGGTCAGCGAGAGCTTCCGGGCCGCCCGCGTGACGTTGCCTTCGGTCATGAGGGCTTCGAACACCTTCAGCAGATTGAGGTCAGCGGTGCGATAGGTCATTCACGGCCTCTATAAACACAATCACCAGTATAAATTTGTCGCTATATCCCATCGACCCTACGATTTGGCGCGTCTTCACCGTTTCGTCTTACAACCGGAGTTGAGGGATTCCCATGACCATGCTGTCGGCCCGCATCGAGCGCCTGCCCTTCTCCGGCTTTCATCGCCGGCTGCTGCTGATGGGAGGACTTGGCTACACCTTCGATGCGATGGATGCGGCCGTGATCGCCTTCGTGCTGCCGGTGCTGCGCACGGCCTGGGGCCTGAGCAGCGTGCAGATCGGCGTGCTGGCCAGCGCGAACTTCATCGGCTTCTTCTTCGGCGCGCTGGCGGCCGGCGCTTGCGGCGACCTGATCGGGCGGCGCAAGGTGATGATGTCGGCGCTGGCGATCTACTGCGTGGCGTCGCTGTTCAGCGGCATGGTCAACGACTGGACCCTCTTCCTCGCGCTGCGCATCGTGGCCGGCTTCGGCGCCGGCGCCGAGAGCGCGATCATCGCGCCTTACCTGTCGGAGTTCGTGGCGCGGCGCTACCGGGGCACCTTCACGGGGGCGCTGGCCGGCTTCTTCTCCTTCGGCTTCGTCGCCGCAGCCTTGCTGGGCTACTTCATCGTGCCGGCGCACGCCGAAGGCTGGCGCATCGTCATCTTCATCACCGCGATGCCCGTGGTGCTGCTGCTGTGGTGGCGGCGGGCACTGCCCGAGTCGCCGCGCTGGCTCGAAAGCCAGGGGCGGCTGGGCGAGGCGGAAAAGATCATGGACGCGATGGAGTCCGAGCACATGCGCCAGGGCCACGCCCTGCCCGTGCTCAACGCCGAGGACATGGCCGCGCCCCCGCCCAGCAACAGCCGGGGCGGCCTGCTGAAGAACTACGCCACGCTGGTCTCCAGCAAGCTCATCCGCATCAGCACCATGACCTGGCTGATGTGGCTGTCGATCACCTTCAGCTACTACTCGTTCTTCACGTGGATTCCGAGCCTGCTGATCCAGAACGGTATGACGATCACCAAGAGCTTCGGCTATTCGCTGGTGATCTACATCGCGCAGATCCCGGGCTATTTCTCGGCCGCATGGCTCAACGAACGCATCGGCCGCCAGGCCACCATCGTGAGCTACATGCTGCTGGGCGGCCTCTCGGCGCTGGGGCTGGCCTTCACCCACAGCGACAACCAGATCATGCTGGCCGGCGTGCTGCTGTCGTTCTTCATGAACGGCACGTACGCAGGCGTCTACGCCTACACCCCCGAGGTGTTCCCCACCCAGGTGCGGGCGACGGGCTCCGGCCTCGCGTCGGCCATCGGGCGCATCGGCGGGATCACCGCGCCGATCCTGGTCGGCTTCGTCTACCCCTCGCTGGGCTTCGCGGGCGTGTTCGGCATGACGACGGCGGTGCTGCTGCTGGGCGCGGCGGCCGTCACGTTCATGGGCATCCAGACGCGGGGACGTTCGCTCGAAGACATCGCCGCCACCGAACTTTCCTGAAGAAACCAACCTGCCATTCATGCTGCAAACCTCCATCGACGAATCGCTCTCGGCCGTGGCGCAGGCCCATGCCGACACCCAGCAACCGCAAGCCACCTTCGACGCGATCAATGCGGCGGTGGCCGCGACGATCGGGCACCGGCTCTTCACCATCCTGGTCCATCACCGTGCGGAGCGCGAGTCCGAACGCGTCTACACCAACATGCGCGAGGCCTACCCGGTGGGCGGCCGCAAGCCCATTACCGATTCGCCGTGGATGCAGCAGGTGATGAAGCGCGGCCAGCCCTATATCGGCCGCAACGCCGACGACCTGCGCGACGTGTTCTACGACCACGAACTCATCGTGTCGCTGGGCTGCCGCAGCGTGCTGAACATTCCGCTGCGCTGGCAGGGCGAGACGCTGGGCACGCTCAACATGCTGCACGAGGAGAACTGGTACGGCACCGAGCACATCGCGCTGGCGCGCGTGTTCGCGCAGCTCGCGGTGCCGGCCGTGATGGCCCCCAACCCGCAGGAGCCCAAGGAGTCCATGGCATGACGAACACGGTACTTTTCAGGAACGCCAACCTGCTCGACCCGCTGCGCAACGAACTGCTGGAAGGCCACGACATCCTGGTCGAGCAGGGCGTGGTCCGCGAAGTCTCCGACAAGCCGCTGCACAGCCAGGCGGCACGGGTCATCGACGTGAAGGGCAAGACGGTGATGCCCGGCCTGATCGACCTGCACGTGCATGTGATCGCGGTGGAGCTCAACCTCGCACGGCAGGTGCACATGCCGAACGTGCTCATCACGCTGCGCAGCGTGCCCATGCTGCGCGGCATGCTGCGCCGCGGGTTCACCACGGTGCGCGATGCGGGCGGTGCGGGGTTCGCGTTCAAGCAGGCCGTCGAGTCCGGCCTGGCGCAAGGGCCGCGCCTGTTCGTTTCCGGGCGTGCGCTGAGCCAGACCGGCGGGCACGGCGACATGCGTGCGCGCACCGACTTCCTCGACCCGAACGCGCCCTGCCCCACCTGCGTGCGCGCGGGTGCGCTGGCGCGCGTGGTCGATGGTGTGGACGCGGTGCGCCGTGCCGTGCGCGAAGAGCTGCAGATGGGCGCGGACCAGATCAAGATCATGGCCTCCGGCGGCGTGGCGTCGCCGACCGACCCGGTGGGCGCCTTCGGCTACAGCGAAGACGAGATCCGCGCCATCGTGGAAGAAGCCCGGGCGCGCGGCACCTACGTGATGGCGCACGCCTACACCGCCGAGGCCATCGCGCGCGCCGTGCGCTGCGGCGTGCGCACCATCGAGCACGGCAACATCGTGGACGCCCCCACGGCCGCGCTGATGGCGCAGCTGGGCGCCTACGCGGTGCCGACGCTGGTCACCTACGACGCGCTGGCCAACGAGGGCGAGAGCTTCGGCCTGCCGAAGGAAAGCGTGGCCAAGGTGGCCGATGTGCGCGAGGCGGGCCTGCGCTCGCTGGAAATCTACAAGGCGGCCGGCGTGAAGATGGGCTTCGGCTCCGACCTGCTGGGCGAATCGCAGCGGCTGCAGAGCGACGAGTTCCGCCTGCGCGCCGAGGTGCTGTCGCCCGCCGAGGCCATTGCCAGCGCCACCGCGATCGGCGCCGAAGTGCTGGGCATGCCCGACCGCCTCGGCCGCCTGGTGCCCGGCGCGCTCGCCGACATCCTGGTCGTCGACGGCAATCCGCTGCGCGATGTGTCCTGCCTGCTGGGACAGGGCGAGCGCATCCCGCTGGTCATGAAGGAAGGGGCGATCCAGTTCGATGAACTGGAATGAGGCCCGTCAGCGCGGCCGGGGCAGCGCGAGCCACTCGTGCCACAGCTGCCGCGCCCTGTCCTGGTAGCGGCGCGTGACGGCCAGCAGCGCTGCGCGCGGCGCCGGCGACATGAGCTCGGCCGGCAGCAGCGGATCGCGGATGAGATGCGCGATGACCGCGCGCCCCAGCAGCAGCGACTCGCGCACGGCCACCTCGAGCGGCGCGGTGCGCAGCCGCTTCTCGCTGCGCTCGAGGCCGGCCTGCAGGCGCTGGTAGCCGGCGCCGAGGGCCCGCACGTCCCACAGCTTGCGCGCGGCGGCCTGCGCCGCTTCGTCCAGATCGGCCAGGCGGAACACCAGCGCCTTCGGCGACAACCCCAGGCCGTGCAGCCGGTCCCGCTCGGCCGCCAGTCCGCCCTTCAGGTTGTCGGGCCGGATGTGCAGGCCGGGCTGCAGCGGCGCAAAGCCGCGCAGCGACAGCGCAAGGCCATGGCGGCGCCAGGCCGTCTTGTCGGCGCGCGGCACGCCCGCGTCGTGCACGGCGAGCCAGTCCTGCCGCCATGCGACGGTCTGCGCGGCGCGCTGCCGCCAGCCGTCCACCGCGCACGACAGCGGCGCGCCCGCGCGGTCGAGCACGTAGCTGCCGCGCTCGCTGCGGCTGATCTTGCCCTCGCTCGCAAGCCGCGTGAGGCCCACGCGGATGGTCGATTCGCCGATGCCCATCAACTCGCCCGCACGGCACAGCGCCTGTGCGGTCAGCATGCCGCGATCGGCCACGAGCAGGTCGAGGATCAGGTCGGGCGCGCTGGGGATGGCGACCGGCACATTGCTTATTTTTTTCATGTTTGCGCAATGAAGAAATATTTCCTAGGATGACCGGGAGCGATCAAGCATGTAATTTTGCCTCGAAGGGAACGCGCACATGACCATGCAATACGTGATCTGCGAGACGGATCGGGCGGTCTGCACCATCACGCTGAACCGCACCGACAAGCGCAACGCCGTCAACGGCGTCGTGGCCGCCGAGTTGCGCGAGGCGTTCGAGCGCTTCGAGGCCGACGACGCGCTGCGCGTGGCGGTGCTGACCGGCGCGGGCGGCCATTTCTGCGCCGGCGCCGACCTGGGTGCGGTGGGCGACCCGGACAGCCGCAACGAGCTGGACCCCGAAGGCGGTGGCAGCGGGCCGATGGGGCCGACGCGCATGGCACTGTCCAAACCGCTGATCGCGGCGGTGAGCGGCTATGCGGTGGCGGGCGGTCTCGAACTGGCACTGCTCGCCGACCTGCGCGTGGCCGACGACGATGCGGTGTTCGGCGTGTTCTGCCGCCGCTGGGGCGTGCCGCTGATCGACGGCGGCACGGTGCGGCTGCCGCGCATCGTGGGCATGGGGCGCGCGCTCGACATGATCCTCACGGGCCGACCGGTCGGTGCCCCCGAGGCGCTGGCGATGGGCCTGGTCAACCGCACCACGCCGCCGGGCGGCGCGCTGGCCGCGGCGCAGGAGCTGGCACTGCAGATCGCCGCGTTCCCGCAGCAATGCATGCTGGCCGACCGCCGTTCTGCCTACGCGCAGTGGGACCTGCCGCTGGCCGAGGCACTGCGCCGCGAGGGCGCACAGGGCGTGCCGATCGTCTTTGCCGAAGGCGAAGCCGGCGCGGCGCGCTTTGCCGGTGGCGCGGGACGGCACGGCACCTTCAAGAGCTGATTCAGGAGCGCCGCCGCAGCGCGGTGCGCAGCGCCTTCGCAAAGCGCGGGTCGGCCATGGCGCCGACATTGAAGCGCGACCAGCGCGACACCTGCGTCGAATCGACACTGAAGATGCGGCCCGGCGCCATGACGATCTTGCGCGGCAGCAGCTCCTTGGCGAAGGCCAGCGAGTCGGCCACGCCGGGCAGCGCGGCCCAGACATAGAGCGACTGCGGGGTCCGCGCGAAGACCTCCGCGTCCACCGAATCGAACAGCTGCAGCGCGCTGCGCGTGGCCTCGCCGAGCCGGTTCTGCAGGCGGTTCAGGTGCCGCTGGTAATGCCCCTCGCTCAGGATCACGTCGACCGTGCGCTCGCTGTACTCCGAGCTGCTCACGTGGATCAGCGCCTTCAGGTCCGCGAGGTCGCTCGCGAGGTCGGCCCCGCAGGCGATGAAGCCCACGCGCAGTGCTGCCGAGAACGACTTCGAGAAGCTGCCGATGTAGATGGTGCGCTCCAGCTGGTCGAGCGCCGAGAGCCGCGGCAGAGCCGTAGGCTTGAAGTCGGCCAGCGGGTCGTTCTCGACGATCAGCAGGTCGTACTTCTGCGCGAGCTGCAGCACGCGGAAAGCCTTGGCGGGCGAGATGTCGGAGCCCGTGGGGTTGTGCGCGAGCGATTGCGTGAAGAAGAGGCGCGGCCGCTCGGCGATGAGCAACTGCTCCAGCATGTCGAGGTCGGGCCCGTCGGCCAGGCGCGGCACGGCCAGCATCTGCGCGCCCGCGAGCTTGAGCTTGCCGAACAGCGGGTAGTAGCCCGGATCGTCCACCAGCACCTTGCCGCCGGGCGGCACGAAGTAGCGGATGACGATGTCCATCGCCTCGTTGGCGCCGTGCGTGAGCACGATCTGCCGCGGCTCGGCACCGATGCCGAAGTCGGCCAGCTTGCGCACCAGGTGATCGCGCAGCGGCGCATAGCCGAAGCGGCTGCCGTAGCGGAACAGCGCGCCGAGCCCCGTTCGGACGACCTTGGGGTGGTACTTGTCGAGCCGCACGTCGGCCAGCCATTCGACCGGCGGAAAACCGTCGCCCACGGCCACCGCGTCGGGCTGCGTCTTGAGCTGCTCGCGCATGAGCCACACGATGTCCATCGCGCGGCCGAGGCTGCCCGCGTCTTCCTCGGGTGGCTTGGGGCCAGACTGCGCGAGCACGAAGTAGCCCGAGCCGCGCCGAGGCTCGACCAGGCCGCGCGACACCAGCAGCTCGAACGCGGCCACCACGGTGTTCTTGGCGTAGCCATGCAGTTGCGCCAGTTCGCGCAGCGAGGGCAGCTTGTCGCCGGCCTTGTAGGCGCCGCTCGCGATCTGGCGCGCGAGGGTGTCGGCGAGCGAATCGGCGATCGTGGTCATGGGCCGAGACTGTGACACAGCGGCCCGCTCTACCGGAGCACTGTCCGCACTGTCCCGCCAAACTGTGCCTTCCGCTGTAGGTACAGCCGACCTAAATTGCCTGCTCCCGAATTCATCCTCCGAAGAGACAAGCAACGATGGTCGCCGATTCCCGCATTCCCAACTTCCGTGCCCTCACGCCCGCGCAGCGCTTCGCCCACATCGCGCAGGCCGCATCGCTCACCGACGACGAGGTGGCGCTGCTCGCCCAACCCGGCGCGCTGGGCGTGGACCGCGCCAACGGCATGGTCGAGAACGTGATCGGCACCTTCGAGCTGCCGCTGGGCGTGGCCGGCAATTTCACGGTGAACGGGCGCGACTACCTCGTGCCGATGGCGGTGGAAGAACCCTCGGTGGTGGCCGCAGCCTCCTTCATGGCCAAGCTGGCGCGCGAAGGCGGCGGCTTCGAGGCCTCGAGCACCGGGCCGCTGATGCGTGCGCAGGTGCAGGTGATCAACATCACCGACCCCTACGGCGCGCGGCTCGCGCTGCTGCGCGCGCGCGACGAGATCCTCGCCGTGGCGAACAGCCGCGACAAGGTGCTGATCGGGCTGGGCGGCGGCTGCCGCGACATCGAGGTGCATGTGTTCGGCGATACGCCGCGCGGCGCGATGGTGGTGATGCACCTGATCGTCGACGTGCGCGACGCGATGGGTGCGAACACCGTCAACACCATGGCCGAGGCGGTGTCGCCGCTGGTCGAGAAGCTCACGGGCGGCACGGTGCGCCTGCGCATCCTGTCGAACCTGGCGGACCTGCGGCTGGCGCGTGCGCGCGTGCGCCTCGCGCCCGCGGTGCTGGCCACGCGCGAGCGCAGCGGCGCAGAAGTGGTCGAGGGCGTGATCGACGCGTACACCTTCGCGGCCATCGATCCCTATCGCGCGGCGACGCACAACAAGGGCATCATGAACGGTGTCGATCCGGTGATCGTCGCGACCGGCAACGACTGGCGCGCTGTGGAAGCCGGCGCGCATGCGTACGCCTGCCGCAGCGGGCGCTACAGCTCGCTGACCACGTGGGAGAAAGACACGTCGGGCGCGCTGGTCGGCACCATCGAGATGCCGATGCCGGTGGGCCTGGTCGGCGGCGCCACCAAGACGCACCCGCTCGCAAGGCTCGCCTTGAAGATCCTCGACGTGAAGTCCGCGCAGGAGCTCGGCGAAGTCGCGGTGGCCGTGGGCCTCGCGCAGAACCTCGGTGCCTTGCGCGCGCTGGCCACCGAAGGCATCCAGCGCGGCCACATGGCGCTGCACGCCCGCAACATCGCGCTCGTCGYGGGCGCCACCGGCGACGAGATCGACAGCATCGCGAAGCAGATGGCCGCAGAACACGACGTGCGCACCGACCGCGCCGTGGCACTGCTCGAAGCACTGCGCAAGAAGTAAGCAGGCAAAGGCGGGAGCACCCCGCACAACGGACCGCGGCCGAAACCGCGGCGGCCGCGCAGGCGGCCGTCACATAACCACAGACGGAGACATCGACAAATGAACGCAGACAGTGCAACGCCCGCCCGTTGGCGGCTGGTGGAGATATGGGGCGACACGGCCGATCTGGGCCATCTCGCGTGGGCCATCGTCATCGGCGTCGCGGTGAGCCTCACAGGCTACCTCGTGGCGAGCCGCGTGCTCGCAAGCGCCGTGAGCGCGCCCGAGCTGGCACGCGCCTACGCCATGCTCGCCGGGCTCGGTGGCTGCGTCGTCTCGGGCCTGATCTGCGCGAAGCTCTTCACGCCGAAGCGCGAGGTGGTCGAAGGCGCCGAAGCCGATCCGCGTTGGCGCGAAGAAGTGCTGGCCGAACTGGCCGGCGAGCATGGCGACCTGGGCTCGGTGGACGACCTGCCGCCGTCGGTGGTGCGCGAGATGAAGGAGCTGGAAATCTACGACCTGTTCGCGTCGTACAAGCCCCGCGCACGCAGTGCCGAAGGAGCGGCACCGTGATCGATGCCGCACTCCTCAACCAGATCCTCGTCGCCACCGGCATGGGCCTCGTGGGCGCCATCGTGTTCGCGGCCATCGGCCTCGTCTCGGGCACCGACGAAACCACCACGCTCGCACCGCTCACCCTGCTGGTGGTGCTGCTCGGCGTGCCGCCCGAAGGCGTGTTCACATTCTTCCTGGCGGCGGCCGTGGCCAAGCACATGACGCATGCGGTGCCCACCGCGCTGCTGGGCATTCCGGGCGACACGATGGCCACGCCGCTGCTGCAGGACGCGAACGTGCTGCGCAACCTCGGCGTGCCGCATATCGCACTGCGCAAGATGGTGTCGGGCGCGATCATCGCGGCCTTCCTCGCGGTGCCGCTGGCCGTGCTTTTCGCTGTACTGCTGGCGCCCTATGGCGCGGCCATCACGAAGGCGGCGCCGTGGATCTTCGTGGTGGCGGCCGTGGCCATTGCCTACTTCTCGAGCGGGCGGTGGGCCTCGGTGGCCACGCTGGTGCCGTTCGTGATGGTGATCGTGGCGCTGCAGGCGCTCACCGGCAAGTACGGCGTGAAGCTCAGCATCAGCTACTTCCTCGGCATCGCGATCGGGCCGCTGGTGGCCGATTTGTTCTCGGTGATCTCGCCGGCGGCGCGCGCCCGCATGAAGCGCGACAAGGTCCGCACCTTCTCGCTCGCCCCGGACGTGAAGGGCTGGTCGGGCTACTTCCCGAATCCGTTCAAGGTGCTGGACCGCACGCAGGTGAAGTGGACCTTTGCGACGGCCGCGATCTCCAGCGCCACCTTCGTGTTCAGCCCGGTCGCGATGACCGTGGTGCTGGGCGAACTGGTGGGCTCGCGCATCAAGCATGCCTACCACCGGCTCACCACCACGCTGGCCGCGCGCAACGGTGTGACCGAGGCGACCTACATCGCCGAGGCGCTGATTCCGCTGATCGCCATCGGCCTGCCGCTGAGCCCCGTGGCAGCCGGCCCGGCCGCGCCGCTCTTCAATGCGCCACCGGTGTTCACCATCGATTCGGCCACCGGCCAGACGCACAACCTGCACAACCTGCTGAACCACTGGGAGTTCCTGGGCTACGGCATGCTGGCGGTGGTGCTCGCGGCGCTGGTGGCCTATCCGTTCACGATGAACTTCGCGCGCCGCGCCGCGCTGTTCGTCTCGCGCAAGGTGAGCCACGAGGCGATCATCGCGACCTTCGTCGGGCTGATCGTGGTGATCAGCGTGTGGGAAGGCCAGCTGCTCGGCCTGCTGGTGATCCTCACGATGGGCCTGCTCGGCGGCCTGCTGTCGCGCGCCATCGGCTTCAACACCGGCGTGCAGTTCATGGGCTACTACACGGCGGTGCTGACGGTGCCGGCGGCGATCAAGGCATTCGGCTAGGCAGCGCTTCAGCGGGAGGGCGCGGGTGGTTTCCGGGGCTTCTCTGGCGGCTTCTGCGCCTTCCCGGGCTCGCCGCCGAAGAACTTTTCCACCTGCTGCCCCACGCGCGCACCGATGGCCGTGCCCACGCCCGGCAGCACCGCGCTGCCGACCGCCGCACCGGCCAGCGCGCCGCCGGTCAGCGACACCTCGGGATCGCTCATGGTGCCGCCGATCTTGAGCGGCACGCCGATCACGCCGTCCACGAGGTCGACCGCCACCTCGCCGTCCATCTTACGGTTGAAGAGCCGCAGGCTGCCGCTGGCGGTCAGCATGCCCGAGCGGGCCGTGAGATCGGTGAAGCGCATCACGACGCCGTCGTCGGTGCCCTGGGTGTCGAGGGTGCCGGTGAGTTCGTCGAGCGGCGTGGTGCCTTCGCGGCTGATGCCGGCGGTGCTCACGGCCTTGGCCAGGTCGAGCCGGGTGAGCGTGGCGGGTCGGACCGAGAACACRGTGCGGGTGTGCAGGTGGCGCATCAGCGCGCCGACCTCGTCGGCCTCGGCCACCAGCGTGGAATGACCCGAGACCTTGCCGGCCACCGACGTGCGGCGGCCGAAGGCCTGCACCAGCTGCTCGATGTCGATCTGGCGCGGATCGAGCTCGGCCGACACGCGCAGCTTGCCGTCGGCCAGCGTCTCGAAGAGCGCGACACCGTTCCACGTGCCGCCGCCCACGTCGATGCGGGTGCGCCAGCGGTCCTGCCCGGCCTCGCGGTCGAGGCGCAGGCGGGCGGGCGGCGTGACGCCGGCGCGTTCCATGCGCGCCTGCCGCGGGCGCCAGTGGGCATCGAAGCCGAGCTCGCCGTCATAGGCCAGCGCAATGTCGCGCCGGTCGATCCAGACCAGGTCGCGCCAGCGCACCCGTTCCACGGGAACAGGCGCCAGCGTCCAGGGTGCAGGCAATGCCACGATGTTGCCGCCCTCCTGCGGCTTGGGCCCCTTGCCCCGGAAGGCCCGCACCGAGGCGCGCGGCAGCACCAGGCTTTCGATCTCGACCTCGTCGACGGCGATGACGCGATGCAGCAGCGCCGAGAGCTTGAGCTGGAGCGTGATGCGGCGCAGGGTGATGGGGCGCGGCTGGTCGGTGGCGATGTCGGAAAGCACGAGCACCGGCGTCGGCAGCAGCGCCCAATGGGTGCCGCCGATCCTGAGGCCGACGCCGAAACGCTTCTCGAAACCTTCGGAGATCCGGGCGGCCACCTCGTCGTCGCTGGGCAGGCGCGAATTCACCAGCAGCACCAGCGCGCCGGTGCCGAGCAGCAAGGCCGCGGCAATGCCGATGAGCCAACGTCGGATCGGGTGCTTCATCCGGACCAACTTAGCACGCAAAGGCGACTGCGTTTGTCAGCCGCCATCGCTATAGTTTCCGGAACCCTGTAGCGGAGACAACCGAATGCGCATCTGGAAAAAAGAGATCTCGATCGAGGAACTGACCCGCAACCACGTGGGCACCGCCGTGTCCACGCTGGGCATGGAGTTCCTCGAGGTGGGCGACGACTTCATCCGCGCCCGCGTGCCGGTGGACGAGCGCACCCGCCAGCCCTACGGCATCCTGCACGGCGGCGTGTCGGTGGTGCTGGCCGAAACGCTGGGCTCCTGCGGCGCGCACTACTCGGCCCCCGAAGGCGACCGCGCCGTGGGCCTGGACATCAACGCCAACCACATCCGCGCGGTCACCAGCGGCTGGGTCATCGGCACGGCGCGGCCGGTGCACCGCGGCCGCAGCACGCAGGTCTGGCAGATCGACCTGACGAACGAGGCGGGCGAGCTGACCTGCGTGTCGCGCATCACGATGGCGGTGTTGCAGCCGCGTTGAGCTGGCTTTGACTTGATAAAACTTGATTTCGCTGGCCCGTGGCTCCATAATCCACCGGCTATGCACAAAGTTATCCACAGCGAGTCCATCAAATCGGCACTCGCAAACCGTGGCTGGACTCAGGCACAACTGGCAAAACAATTGGGCGAGTCGCCCCAACTCGTGTCGCTCTGGCTCAAAGGGGAGACCTTTCCAAGCCCAGCCAAACTTCTGAAATTGGCGTCTACGTTAAAGCTGGGCTTCGACAAGCTCATCACACCATCCGCAGACCAACCCGTTATTGCTTTCCGGAAAAAAGCCGGCGCAAAAACGACCGACGAACACATCGTCAAAGCGCGCGGCATGGGCGAGTTGTTAAAGCCTTTGATCCGCTATCTACCGGAACAGCGCGCGCTGCACACGCTGCTTCCCTCGCCCTCCACCGACTATGCACCCCTGCAGGTTGCGGCGTCGCAGGTTCGCGCCAAGATTGGGATCGGCGCCTTGGCAGTTCTCGAGTATTCGCACTTGATCGGCGAATTCAAGCAGAACGACGCAATCTTGGTCCCGGTGCTGTGGGGTGAGAAGCAGAACCATAAGAACGCACTTCACATTCTTCTTCGTGCCGAGAGCGTGACGTTCGTCTACCTGAATCTCGATACGCGCTTGGAAGACTTCAAGTTCTGGATGGCACACGAGTTGGCGCATGTCTACACACCAGCGCTTGCGGGCACAGAGGAAGGCGAAGATTTTGCGGATGCATTTGCCGGTGCTTTGCTCTTTCCGCAGGCTTGCGCAGAGCAGGTTTATGCGGATGCATTGCGCGCTCGTTCGGCGAAAGGACAGATAGCCGTTTTGCAGCGCAGTGCTAGCGAGCATTCGATCTCGGTTTACACGGTCTTCCGCGAGACACAGGGTTTCGCGCAATCCAGGGGACTGACACCGTTGTCCGTCGACGAAAAGTCGCTTCATGCGCTGCGCAATAGCCAGCGAGGAGAGTTGGTCAGCGCCACCCTTTTCAAACCTGGGCCACCGAAGCCAGAAGAGTTGATCGCGCTCACCGCCAAGCTTTTCCAATCGAACTTCTTCGTCGCGCTCCAACGTCTGCTGAATGAGCGCGGCGGCAGCGAACGTTACGTCCAGCAGCTGCTCGACGTTCCCTTGCGAGACGGGATCGCGCTGTTCGAGGCCCTTGGTGGAGCTTGAGCGAGTTGACGACTCTTGTCTTGCTCGACACCAACGCCTATTTGCGCTTGGCAAAGCGCATCAAGCCGCTATTGGGAAAGAAGTTTGGGCAGAAGGAATATGTCCTGACGGTTCTGCGCGACGTGGAGGACGAGGTTCATCGCAACCCACGCCTTCAATCCAAATTTCCCTGGTTCGATGCGCCCGACCTTGCAACCGAGCGCCTCGCCAAGACGATACGCCTCACCCAAGACGAGAAAGATGCATTGGCAGCCGCAGCAAGCGTGCTGCACGGCTTCGTTCTATCGGACCCCGCTCGTTTTCTGGGGCGACATCGAAGTCCTCCATCGAGTACCGACTGCAAGCTTCTTGCGTTCGGCCAGTTGAGAGAAGTGATCGTCGTTACCGATGATCTTCCGATGCATGAATTGGCAGCGACCTTCGAGATCGAGGTGTGGCACGGGCACGAATTGCTGAAGAAGATGCTCAGTGCGAAATTCATTGGCAATGAACTGGTCCGCGAGATCTACGAAGCCGTCGAAAACAACGGGGATGCGCCAGCAACGTGGCAGGCGGTGAAGCACACAGTATTCGGGAGAATCTTCGGCCCACCGACAGATCGTTGACCGCAAGCCCAGCGGGCAGGACTCAAGCGCCACCCTTTAGCAACGTAAAACAAGAGGAGACAAGAAATGTTCAACTGGACTGAAAAGCCGGTGTCCACACTGGCCAAAGGCGCCGTCATCGCGCCCGACGAACGGCTGCCCTGGCTGCAGACGGGCGCGATGGGCATCCAGCACGTCATCGCGATGTTCGGCGCCACGGTGCTGGCGCCGATCCTGATGGGCTTCAACCCCAACATCGCGATCCTGATGAGCGGCATCGGCACGCTGATCTTCTACTTCGTGACCGGCGGCAAGGTGCCCAGCTACCTGGGCTCGAGCTTCGCGTTCATCGGCGTGGTGATCGCGGCCAGCGGCTATGCGGGCAAGGGGCCCAACGCCAACATCGCGGTGGCGCTGGGGGGCATCGTGGCCTGCGGGGTGGTCTATATCCTGATCGGGGCCCTGGTGCAGGCCATCGGCACGGGCTGGATCGAGCGCTTCATGCCGCCGGTGGTCACCGGTGCCGTGGTGGCGGTGATCGGGCTCAACCTGGCCAGCGTGCCGATCAAGAACATGGCGGCCAGCAATTTCGACGCCTGGATGCAGGCCGTGACCTTCCTCTGCGTGGGGCTGGTCGCTGTGTTCGCGCGCGGCATGCTGCAGCGCCTCCTGATCCTGGTCGGGCTGATCCTGGCCACCGCGGTCTATGCGGTGCTGACGAACATCCTGGGCATGGGCAAGCCGCTGGACCTGAGCGGCATCGCCAATGCGGCCTGGTTCGGCATGCCGACCTTCACCGCGCCGGTGTTCACGGCCAACGCGATGCTGCTGATCGCGCCCGTGGCGATCATCCTGGTGGCGGAAAACCTTGGCCACCTGAAGGCGGTGACCGCGATGACCGGCCGCAACCTCGACCCCTACATGGGCCGCGCCTTCATCGGCGACGGCATCGCCACGGTGGTGAGCGGCGCCGCGGGCGGCACGGGCGTGACCACCTATGCCGAGAACATCGGCGTGATGGCGGCCACGCGCATCTACTCGACGGCGGTGTTCGTGGTGGCGGCGCTGATCGCGCTGGTGCTGGGCTTCAGCCCCAAGTTCGGCGCGCTGATCCAGGCGATTCCGCTGCCGGTGATGGGCGGCGTGAGCATCGTGGTGTTCGGCCTGATCGCCATCGCGGGCGCCAAGATCTGGGTCGACAACAAGGTCGACTTCTCGCAGAACAAGAACCTGATCGTGGCCGCGATCACGCTGATCATCGGCACGGGCGACTTCACGCTGAAGTTCGGCGACTTCGCGCTGGGTGGCATCGGAACCGCGACTTTCGGGGCGATCATTCTTTACGCACTGCTGGGCAGATCGCGCAACGCCTGAGCGTTTGAAAAGTGCAACGTCGTGCAAGAAGTGTTGTCTGGAGCGGTTGAAGCGGGGGCCGGTCACCGGCCGGAAGCCCGCGCCCGTTAGACTCCAACGCTTTTCGCACCGACGTTTTCCAATGGCCGATGTCTCCGCCGCGCGCACCAAGGCGGTTTTCGAATTCAAGAGCGCCACGCTGCCGCTGATCGCAGTGATCCTCAAGACGTCCGATCTGGAGGTCCTCGCCGAAGCGCTCGACGCCCAGCTGGCCGACTCCCCCGACTTCTTCGAGCAGGAGCCGGTGGTGATCGACCTCTCGCAGCTGCAAGCGCAGGGCGAGGACGGCGAAGCCACCGCCGACCTCGACTTCGCCGCGCTGCGCAGCCTGCTGGCGCGCCACCAGACCCAGCCGATCGCGGTGCGCGGCGGCAATGCCGCCCAGAACGCCGCGGCGCGCGCCGCCGGCCTCTCGCTGGCCGCCATGCCCTCGGCCCCCGCGCCCCGGCCTCCGGCCCCGCCGGCCGAAGCCCCGGCCGCATCGGAGGCCCCCCAGATCGTGCGCGAGGTGCCGGTGCCGGCCAATGGCACCCTGCTGATCGACAAGCCGCTGCGCTCGGGCCAACAGATCTACGCCCGCGGCGGCGACGTGGTGGTGACAGCCGTGGTGAGCTTCGGCGCCGAAGTCATCGCCGACGGCAACGTGCATGTGTACGCGCCGCTGCGCGGCAAGGCGATCGCGGGCGCACGCGGCAACACCGAGGCGCGCATCTTCTCGACCTGCATGGAAGCGCAGCTGGTGGCCATCGCCGGCATCTACCGCACCAACGAGGTGCCGCTGCCCGATGCGGTGCTGGGCAAGTCGGCCCAGGTGCGCCTGGACGGCAAGAAAATTGCGATCGACGCCATTCCCTGACTGACCTCACGGAACGCGGCGCATCTGACAACCAACAACAGAATCGAAACAAGAAGGAATGGCCATGGCCAAAATTGTGGTGGTGACCTCGGGCAAGGGTGGCGTCGGCAAGACGACCACGAGCGCCAGCTTCGCATCCGGCCTCGCGCTCGCGGGCAAGAAAACGGCCGTGATCGACTTCGACGTGGGCCTGCGCAACCTCGACCTGATCATGGGCTGCGAACGCCGCGTGGTGTACGACCTGATCAACGTGATCCAGGGCGAGGCCAACCTGAGCCAGGCACTCATCAAGGACAAGCAGTGCGACAACCTGTTCGTGCTGGCCGCCTCGCAGACGCGCGACAAGGAAGCGCTGACGCAAGAGGGCGTCGAGAAGATCCTGAACGACCTCGCCGCGATGGACTTCGACTACATCGTCTGCGACTCGCCCGCGGGCATCGAGACCGGCGCGATGATGGCCATGCACTTCGCCGACGAGGCGCTGGTGGTGACCAACCCCGAAGTCTCCTCGGTGCGCGACTCGGACCGCATCCTGGGCATGCTCAGCAGCAAGACCAAGCGCGCCAAGGAAGGCGGCGACCCGATCAAGGAGCACCTGCTGATCACCCGCTACAACCCCAACCGGGTGGCGGGCGGCCAGATGCTCTCGCTGGAAGACATCCAGGACATCCTGCGCATCAAGCTGATCGGCGTGATCCCCGAGTCGGAAAGCGTGCTGCACGCCTCCAACCAGGGCGTGCCCGCGATCCACGACAAGGACACCGATGTGGCGCAGGCCTACAGCGACGTGGTGGCCCGCTTTCTCGGCGAAGAGAAGCCGATGCGCTTCGTCGACGCCGAGAAGCCGGGCTTCTTCAAGCGGATTTTCGGAGGCAAGTAGGCATGTCGTTTCTCTCGTTCCTGCTCGGCGAGAAGAAGAAGACTGCAAGCGTCGCGAAAGAGCGCCTGCAGATCATCCTCGCGCATGAGCGCTCCAGCCTCAGCGGCAAGAAGCGCCCCGACTATCTGCCCGAACTCCAGCGCGAGCTGGTGGCGGTGATTTCCAAGTACGTGTCGATCAACGCGAACGACATCAAGGTTCACCTGGAAACCCAGGACAACCTCGAAGTGCTCGACATCAAGATCGAGCTGCCCGACCCGACGCCTGCGCCGGCGCGATAGGGAAGAAGCGGAAGCGCACCGACGGGTCCTGCAGGACCCGTTCGGCCAGCGCACGCTCCCAGGCAAGATAGTCGGCCCAGACCGCGTCGCGGCGCGGGCCGAACACGCGCATGACCGAGCCCCAGTCGTCGTCGAAAGGGGTGAGAAGCTGCGCCGGTACGAAGGCGGTCGACAGAGGCCGTCCCGAGGCCTTCCAGGCGGCCGTGCCGCCCTCCAGCCAGGTGAACACCGCTCCCGAGCCCGGCCAGCACTGCCGGGCGTCGCGCGCGACGCGTCGTGCGGCCGCGCCATCGGGTGAAGTGAAGACCAGCGTGCGCCCGGCCACGGCATGCGAGGCCAGCGGGTCCAGCGAGGCCGGCAGCATGTAGAGAGCGCCCGGCAAATGGCCGCGCTCGTACTCGAGGCTGGCACCGACGTCGATCACCGTCACCGCGCCGTTCCTGCGCAGTTGCGCGAGCGCCGCGGCGTCGAGTGGCGCAGGGGCGTCCGCCGCCGTGGCCGGCGGCGCGGGAGGCGCCTGCTCCGGCGAGAGCGCGCCGTCGTAGACGTAGACCTCGGCCTGGTCGAGCTGCGTCAGCCAGAAGCTCGTGACCGCGGCGCGCAGGCGATGCGCCGGATCGTCGATCAGCACGATGCGGGCGCCGCGCGTGCCGACGAGGTTCTCGAAATGCATGAACAGCTGGCCGCCGGGCACCTGCTGCACCGCTGTGCCCGCGAAGGCCGGGTCGGCGGCGGGCCGCACGTCGAAGACATAAAGGGTGCGCGTGTCGTCGCCGCGCCAGCACGCGAGCTGTGCGGCATCGGCCACGGGAAGGGCGAAGCGTTCGAGCAGCGCGTCGGCGATGCGACGCAGTACCTCGGGGGCCTCGGGCGGCAGCGCGTCGCCGGGGATGGCGTTCTGCACCGTCGGCGCGCCTTGCAGGCCCCATGCCATCACGCCGTCTTCCACGAACACCGCGTCGGGCGCGCGGCCGAGCAGCCGCAGCGTGGTGGCGCCGATGATGCCGCGCGTGCGGCTGAAGCAGTTGACGGCCCACACATGCTCGGGATCGCCCGGCTCGAAGCGGTGCAGCGCAAGCTCGGTGCCGGCGTGGTTGCGTGCGCCTGGCAGCGAGAGGAACTCGAACTCCGCACGCGGCCGAGCGTCGACCAGCGTGGTCGGCAGGCCTTCGCGCTGGCGTGCGCGCAAGACGTCGACGCGCAGGCCCGGCGTGCCGTAGTGCAGGCGTGCGCGATCACCGAAGGCCTTGACCAGCGTGCCGTAGCCGTCGATGGCAGGCAGGCCCTCGGTCACCCAGCGCTGCAGGCCGCCGTCGAGCGTGCGCACGTCCGTGTAGCCGAGGCGCGCGAGCAGGGCCGCCGCGGCCTGCGCGGCGCCGTCGGGCACGCTGTAGTCGTCGCAGAGCACCACGGGCGTGGAACGTCGCGGCACGAGCGCACCGATCTGCAGTTCGAGCCCGCTGAGCGGCGCATTGCGCGCGAGGTTGGGGTGGCGCTGCACGAACCAGCGGGTTTCGCGCACGTCGAGCAGCGCCAGCTCGGTCGCGGGCTCGGCCAGCAGCAGGGCCTGCAACTCGGCGGGGACGATGGTCTTCTTCGGGGTCCGGCTCATTTCGGTTGTCCACTGCGTTGTGTTTCGAGACGCTGTTGTTCGGGGCGCGCCCGAATCACACACAACGAGCTCCATGCGGTGCCAGCGCAGCAAAGCCATCAAGCGTAGGCCCCGACGGACGGAAGCAGGAAGGAAGTTTCACGACCATGCTTATGCGAAAAGCGCGCATGCAGCCCGGTTCTTCATGCCTAGGATCGCAGTCCTTTGCGTCCGCCCCATGCCATCGACTGCCGAACCGTCCATCGAACCGACGCGCGCCACTGCCGGCACGCGCCGGCATTGGTGGTGGCACTGCGAAGTGCCCACGCTGCTGCTGGCCGTCGCGCTGTATGGCGCCTGGGCCGCGCTGCTGTGGTGGCATGCGGCGGTGCCGGGCTGGGCGCTGTTCCTGCTGGGCGGCTTTCTCGCGCAGCTGCATTTCTCGCTGCAGCACGAGAGCATCCACGCGATGCGCCACCTGCCGACGTGGCTGCGCCACGCGGTGGTGTGGCCTCCGCTCAACCTCTGGCTGCCGTATCCGTTCTACAACCGCGGCCACAGCGCGCACCACGTCAACTTCCACCTCACGCACCCGGAGCGCGACACCGAGAGCGCCTACCACTCGGCGCCCGCGTGGGCGGGCTACGGCCCGTTCCGGCGCTGGGTCTACATGGCGAACCAGACGATCGCGTTCCGCGTCGTGCTCGGCCCCTTCCTGTGGCTGTGGAAGCTGGTGCGCTTCGAGTTCGGGCAGGTGCTGTCAGGCGATTTCTCGCGCCTGCCGACCTGGGGCTGGCATGCGTTGAGCGTCGCGCCGGTGCTGTACTGGGTGACGGCGGTCTGCGGCATGCGCCTGAGCGACTACCTGCTGTACTTCGTCTACCCGGGAATGATGCTGGGGTCGCTGCGCACCTTCACCGAGCACCGCTGGGCCGACACGCCGCACGAACGCGTGGCCATCGTCGAATCGAACCTCGTCTTCGGGCTGCTCTACCTGTTCAACAACCTGCACCATGTGCACCATCGTGCGCCGACCATGCCGTGGTACGAGATCCCGGTGTACTTCCGGCGCCACCGCGCGGCGGTGCTGGAAGCGAACGGCAATTTCTACTACCGCGGCTACGGCGAGATCGTGCGGCGGCACCTGTTCAGGCCGGTGTTCACGCCTGTTCATCCGACGTGGTAGCGGGCAGCGCCTCCAGGCGCTGCGTCCACCCGCGGGCCTTGCCCTCGTCGAAGAGCGGACTGTCGGGGTCGCCATAGAGCAGCTCCGCGAGGGCCTCGATGCAGGGACGCTGGCTTTCGAGGTTTTCTTCGCAGTCGTCGAGCGCGGCGCCGACGAGCAGCCAGCGCTCGGCCCCGGCGGCGTCGCTCGGCGCGCCCTGGCCATGGAAACGCATCAGGCCCAGCTCGTAGCAGGCCCAGCCCTGCAGGCGCTTCTCGTCGTCCTCCGCCAGCTTCTGCAGGGCGTAGACGGCTTCGGCATGGAGGGCATTCACCTCCGCATCCCCGCGGCCCTGTCCGGCCAACGCCTGCGCGTGCGCGCGCAGCGTGGTGCCGAGCTGCAGCGTGGCTTCGGCATCGCCGGCTTCGTCGGCGCGGCGGAAGTAGCCGATCGCGCGTTCGAGGTCGGGCTTGCCGTGTTCGCCGAACTTGTACGCCACACCGAGGTTGTGGAGCGCCATCGCGCTGCCCTGCCCGGCGGCCGCCTCGTAGTGCCGTACGCCCCGCTCCGGATCGCGCTCGCCGCCCACGCCCTCGCACAGCACGTAGCCGAGCTGGGCCTGCGTGTCCGCGTCGTCCGCCCCACCGTGCGCGATGGCGTGCAGGAGCCAGGCGCGCGCGGCGGCGGCATTGGCGCCGATGCCCGCCGTATCCCTGCGCAGCATCGTCGAGAGTTCGCGCATGGCCTTGGGCAGGCCATCGGGCGACGCCGTCGCGGGTGCATCGCCGGGCTCACGCACGCCGGCGGCGCGCGCCATCCAGCGGAGGGCTTCCAGCGGATCGGCCTCGACGCCCTCGCCGTCGCGCAGGTGGCAGGCCAGTTCATAGGCCGCCTGCATGTCGCCGGCGGCGTGGCGCGCGGCCATCTGCTCGGTGTGCGATTGCTCGCGGCCATCGGCATGCAGCCAGACGTACACGTCGCGGTCGTTGCGCGCGGCCTTCACCGGCTCGCCGGCGCTCCATCGCTTGCGCAGCTCCGAACGGACCAGCACGGCGTACCAGCCATCGGTGACCGACACCGCCGTGGCGATCCATGGATAGGCCTGCGGATGCAGCGTGGTTCCGTCCGCGCGCAGGATGCCCACGGCCAGTTGCCCCTTGGCGGCCTTCGCGGCGCGCGGCAGCGGCTCGGCGACCAGCCAGCCGATGTCCTGCGTGCCCCAGGCCAGCGACTGGATCGTCCGGTGCCGGCAAGGCACCAGCTCGCGGCCGGCGCCGATGTCGTAGATGCCTCGCAGCCAGGGCGCGTTCTTTGCCTTGCGGCCGCCCTTGGAGGCCACGCGCACCAGGTCGCGCCTGGCCAGGGTGTGTGCACGCTCCTCGCCGGTCAGGGGTTCCAGTGTCTCGAACAGGCCGTAGTCGAAGGGCACGAGCAGACGGCCCCGCGCATCGATCAGGCCGCATTGGCCCTCGGCGCGTTGCACGGCGAAGCGCTTCGGCCGGGGCTCGGGTTTGCCTTCCGCCGCAGCACCGGCGGGCTCCAGCAGCTCGACGGGATATTCCTCGAGCAGTTCGATCTGCTCGTACAGCGGTTCGATCGCGAGGCGGCCTTGCGCGTCGACCAGCCCGGCCTTTGCGTCGCGCGTGACTTCGAAGGCCTCCCAGTCGTGATGCCACGCGATGGCATCGAACCCCGGCGGCACGGCCCATTCGCCGGAGGCGCGCACCAGCCCCCAGCCGGCCTCGGCATGCGCGGGCGCGAGACCGCAGGACGCGAAGTCTTCGGCTTCGTCGAACTGCGGCGCGATGGCCCATTGGCCCTGCAGGTCGATGTAGCCAATGCGCTCGCCCACGCGGGCACGCACCAGGCCCGCGGCAAAGCTCCAGATTTCGTCGACCGAAGGCTTCAGCAGCCAGGTGCCGTCGGTGCGCAGCAGGCCGATGTCGTCGCCGACCATGGCCGTGGCAATGTCGTCCTCGAAGTCCCAGACCTCGTCGAGCTGGGGTTCGAGCAGCACGCGCGGCGCGTCGGCATCGGCGAGCAGCAGGCCGGTATGTTCGCCGAGCGAGATCCAGAGCAGGCGCGGATCGGCCGCGCCGGCGTGGCGGATCTCGTCCCACGCGGGCTCGACCACGGTGCGCTTGCCGGTGTCGTCCGAGAGGCGCACGCCCCAGCGGCCATCGACCTCGAAACGCCAGAGTTCCCCGGCGAGGTGGTTGTCCCAGTCGCTGTCTTCGTCGCCTGCATCGGTTTCTTCCGGCTGGAAGTCGGCAAAGCGCTCGTCGCGCGGCGCTTCGTAGCCATTGAAGTACGGATGCGAGATGCCGCCGAAGCCGAACTGCCAGGCCCAGGCCTCCCAGTCCGCGAAGCGCTTGATGCCGAGCGCCGCATCGGCGCCGGGGTGGTTGCCGCCGTCGATGCAGCGCCGAACCTCGGCCCACCGCTCGTTGCATTCGCGGCGGCAGCGTTCGATGAAGCCCTCGCCTTCGGATTCGCCGTCCAGCCAGGACAGCTCGTCGAGGTTGGCCGAAAGGCGCGGCGATGTGCCGGCCGGAGCCTCGTCGATCAGCGCGGCCAGGTGCAATGCCAGCGCCTCGAACTGCAGCGCGATCTGCGGCAGCGTGTGCAGCATCGGATGCCGTTCGACAAAAGAGCGCAGTTGCCGGATGCGCGCGAGCGCGGCATGCGCATCGCTGGTCAGGTTGTCGGTGCCGGCGTCGCCGAAGACGCGCTGGTGGTCGATGGCCTCGCCGGCCGCACCATCGGCCAGCAGGATCTGCCAGAGGATGGGAAAGTTGTTGTTGGCCTCGGCGATTTCGGTGGCCGAGGCCTCGTCATCGGCGTCGGGAGAACTGTGTTCGAGATGGAGCCAGGAGCGATTACCCATGTGCGGTGGTGCATGTGTCGTCCATGGCGAAAGGCCATGGGTGGCCTCTAGTTTAGAGACGCGCCTTCACGCTCACACGGCCACCGGGGACTGCGCCACGAATTGCGTGACCTGTGCCAGCACCGCCTGCTCCTTGAGGATGCGGCGATGGCCCCAGCCCTGCGTGGCGACGAGTTGCGCATCGGCGATCGCATCGCGATAGGCCTCGGCGTCGGCAAAGCGGTTCACGCGGTCGTCGCGGTCATGCACGATCAGCGTCGGCTGCGTGATGCGCGGGCCGGCGAGAGCCGGCTCGAACTGCGGCATCAGCACGCCTTCGCGTGCCTCGAACATCCGCTGCATCGCGGCGCGCGTCTGCTCGCTGAGGCCGAAGGCGTGCGCGAAGTAGCGTGTGTACTCGCGCGGCGAGGCCGGCGGTGCGAGCAGCACGATGCGCTCGGCCGGCAGCCCGCGCCCCGCAGCGTAGGCCAGCGCATTGGCACCCAGCGAATGCGCGGCCACCGCGCGCAAGGCATGGCCGTCGGCCGCAAGCCTGGCTGTCACGTAGTCGATGGCCCGCGCGAACTGCGCCCCGTTGGTGGCCGTGCCCTCGCTGCGGCCGTGGGCCGGGAGCTCGAGCAGCACCGGCCTGAGTCCGGCAGCGGCCACGGCCTGTGCCAACGGCAGCATCTGGCCCGCGTGCCCGCCCCAGCCATGCACCAGCAGCACCACCGGCGCCGATTCCGCACCCGAGTCCTGCGCCGCCAGGTGGTAGATGCCGAGGCTCGCGTGCTCGAAGGACCAGGCCTCGTGCCGCCAGTCGGCGCCGGGGTGCTGTCCGCGGTACAGCCATTTGGGCGGCAGCGGCGTGCCGAACACCCGGTAGGCCGCGCGCACGCCGAGCGCGGGCCAGAGGCGTTGCGATGCGCCGAGGCCGAAGCGCATCGCGCGCATCAGCCGGCTGGCGCCGTAGTAGTTCGTGGGGGCAGCGTGCGTGGCCGCCGGGGCGGAAGTGCTTGTCATGTCGGTGGACTCCTTCCGGTTCAATACCAGACCCAGTCCTGGTTGCTGCGGGGCAGGCCGCGCAGCGTGTCGCGGGTAGCCTCGATGCCGAGGGCGATGGCGTAGACGACGAAGCAAAGGGCAATGATCAGCATGGCGCTTCTCCTGTTTATCGCACGGCTGTGCGAAATTATTGCAAAGAAAGACGAGAGGAACTTGCCTGCCTCATGATTCAGGCGAGGTAGCTGGAAAGGAGCCGCTGCCACGTCTGCGCGGCGCGGTCGGCGGCATGGGGGTCGCGCAGGAAGCGCGCGTCGTGCAGCTGGTTCATCATGATCCCGCTGATCTCGCTGACCAGCTGCGCGGGTTCGGTGTCGGCCTTGAGTTCGCCGGTTTCGACGGCGAGCAGCACGGTGCGGCGCAAGGCGGCGCGCCAGCGCGTGATCTCCTCGAGGAGCATGTCGCGCAGCTCGCCTTCGCGGTCGTCGAACTCGAAGGCGCCGGCCACGTAGAGGCAGCCGTTCTGGACCTCGATGTCGCGGGTGCGGGCGATCCAGCGCGCCACGATGTCGTTGAGCCGTGCCAGGCCCTTGGGCTTCTGCATGGCGGGCACGAACACATCGGCCAGGAAGCCGCGGCCGTACTCCTCGATCACCGCCTTCTGCAGCGCCTCGCGCGAGCCCACGCGGGAGAACACGCCGCTCTTGGACAACCCCAGGCGGCTCGCGATGGCCTGCAGCGTGATCGCCTCCAGGCCCTCGGCCAGGGCGAGGTCCATTGCCGCGCCCACGATGGCGGCACGGGTGAGTTCGCTTTTCTGGGTCTTGGCGTCCATGCGGCGAACTTTAGCACGGCCGTGCGAAATTGCAAGCATCTCGGCCCCGAAGGGTCGTAAAGATGTTTTGCTCATGTGGAACCAACAAACGCATCGTTCCCCGCATAAGCGCTTCTGCCGAGAATCGCCAGTCGGCCCCGACCGGGGCCCCGATCCTTCCGCGCCAGATGAACTTCCAACAACTGCGCTCGGTACGCGAGGCCGTCCGTTGCGGCTTCAACCTGACCGAAGTCGCCCACACCCTTCACACCTCCCAGCCCGGCGTGAGCCGGCAGATCCGCGAGCTCGAGGAGGAACTCGGCATCGAGCTCTTCGTGCGCGCCGGCAAGCGGCTGACCGGGCTCACCGAGCCGGGCGGCCACGTGCTGCCGATCATCGAGCGCATGCTGATGGAGAGCAGCAACCTGCGGCATGCGGGGCAGGAGTTCGTCGCCCAGCAGAGCGGCCTGCTGTCGATCGCCGCCACGCACTCGCAGGCGCGCTATGCGATGCCGGTGGCCGTGCAGGAATTCCGCGCGCAGTTTCCGAACGTGAAACTGCACCTGCACCAGGGCTCGCCCAAGCAGATCGCGCAGATGCTGATCGACGGCGAAGCCGACGTGGGCATCGCCACCGAGGCGCTCGGCGACTACCCGCAGCTCGTCGCCCTGCCCTGCTACCGCTGGACCCATTCGGTGATCGTGCCGCCGGACCATCCGCTGCTCGACGCGCCGCTCACGCTCGATGCGCTCACGCGCTATCCGCTGATCACCTACGACACCGGCTTCACCGGCCGCTCGCGCATCGACGAGGCCTTCGAGCAGCGCGGGCTGCAGCCCAACATCGTGCTTGCCGCGATGGATGCCGACGTGATCAAGACCTACGTGCACCTGGGCCTCGGCGTGGGTATCGTGGCCGGCGTGGCCTATGAGGCGGAGCGCGACACGCAACTGCGCGCAATCGATGCGGGGCGCCTCTTCGGCATCAACCTCACCAAGCTGGCGGTGCGGCGCGGCAACTACCTGCGCAAGTACGTCCATGCCTTCATCGAGTCGTTCGCGCCGACCCTGACGCGCGCCATCGTCGAGAAGGCATTGGGCGATGAAGCCAAGGCCTCCCACTATGAAATCTAGCGCTTGTGCGAGAGATTCAACGCTTGCGGCAACCCGGGTTTAAAAGAAAGCGTGCGGCTTCACACAAGGGGCGTACATTCGGGTTAATTCCTTGGCTTCCGGAACGGATCAGCAATGGCATCGACCCCGCAGCAGCAGCAACAGCAAACAAGGGCCGCCCAGAAGGCGGCAGATGCAGCGGAGCGTCGAGAACGGTTGAAACGGGCTCTGCCCGCCACGGTGGAACTCCTGCAGAGCCGCCAGGCCGACCGCATCGACGACAGCGACATCGACGCGTATGTGAGCCTTAACTGGCTCGAGTGGCATGGTGGCGGCCTGCGGCTGACCATCACCGGGCGCAATGTGTGCGCCCAGTCGGCGCCCACCGCGCTGGTCTGAGAACCGGCGCCCCCAAAAAGAAAGCCGCCACAGTTGCCCGTGGCGGCTTTTGGTTGTCGCCGATGCGCCGGCTGCCTATTGGCCCACGACGATCTGCATGATCAAGCCGGTGGCAACGGCTGCAAGCACATAGTCGCCGCCGACGCCGACCCATTGGTAGCCGCGGGGCGGCGGCTGCAGGCGATAGGCGCGCCAGTCGTTCACCACGTAGTTGCGGCCACGGTACTCGGCCGGCACGCGGCCACCGCGGCGCCATTCGGCATGCGGCTGCGGGAAGCCTCCGCGATCGAACTGGCGGCCATCGCGGAAGTCCTGGTTGCCGCGGTGGTCCCGGTACTCGCGGTGCGGACCGCGGCGCTCGAAATTGTTGCGATCCCCCCGGTCGTCGTCACGGCGTTGCTCGTAGCGGCCATCGCCAGGACGGCCGTCACCGGAGCGTCCATCGAAGTGGCGGTCTTGTGCGAAGGCGCTTCCCGCGGCCATGCACATCGCGAGCGCCGCAGCAGCGACGGCCATGCTCTTTGAATTGATGATCATCTGGAACTCCTTCATGCGTTGATGACGAGTCCATTGTGGGTTGCCGTTGTGTCTGGCCGGGGCACTTCAGGTCGCCGTCAGGTGAAATCAGGTAAGCGCTGGTATCGGCGCGGCGCCTTGTCCTTCAATTCGGGGCATAGCGGTTGACCACGACGCCGCATTCGTAGCTGGTGGACTCGAGCAGGCGCAGCTTGTGGCCCTTGCGCTGGTCGTGGAACACGGAGCGCCCGCCGCCGACGGCCGTGGGATTCACGAAGAACTGGAACTCGTCGACCAGCCCTTCCGTGACAAGCGAAGACGCAAAGCCGACGCCGCCGATGGCGATGATGTCCTTGCCGCCCTGCCGCTTGAGCGCGTTCACCTCGTCGGCCATGCGGCCGCGCGCGATGACGGTGCGCTCCCAGCGCGAGGTCTTCAGCTTGCCGGTGAGCACGACCTTCTGCGCATCGACCACCTTTTGCGCGAAGGCGTACTGCGGGTTCGCCGGATGGTTCTTCGCAGCGCGGCCCCAGTGGTCGAGGTAGCCCTCTTCCACGATCTTGCGGCTCAGCAGGATGGTGTCGATGCCTTCGAAGACGGCGTTGAAGCGGGCCTTCAGTTTGTCGTCCCAGGCCCATCGGTCGCCCCAGCCCCACACCTGCCAGTCGAGATCGCCATTGGCGGGAGAGACGCAGCCGTCGACGGACATCTGCATCTGCAATATGAGCTTCCGCATGGATGATTCTCCTTGGGACCGGGTTGTACGACTGATCTTTAAATGCAAGCAGTCGCAGTATTCGGCAACTGATGCGAAAATGCAAGCAGTTTTGCAAGCGCACCGGAAATCCCCATGGCCACCCAACAGAAATCGCTCTGCCCCATCAACCTCGCGCTCGAGGTCTTCGGCGACCGCTGGAGCCTGCTGATCGTTCGCGACATGATGTTTGCGGGCAAGCGGCACTTCAGGGAGTTCCTGCAGTCCGAGGAAGGCATCTCGTCGAACATCCTGACCGAGCGCCTGGGCAAGCTCGTCGAGTACGGCGTGCTCAGCAAGACCGACGACCCGACGCACAAGCAGAAAGCCATCTACAGCCTCACGCCGATGGGCATCGACCTGCTGCCGGTGGTGACGCAGATCGGCATCTGGGGGCGCAAGTACCGGCCGGCCACCAAGGAAAGCGGTGCGCCCGCGGCGGCGCTCGAAAAAGGCGGGGCCGCGCTGCAGAAGAAGATGCAGGCCGAACTGCGCAAAGCGCACCTGGGCCCGCGCGGAACAGCATGAAATGAAACCTTGCCTTTCTGTTCGCCTCGATGCGCGTTTGGGGCGCTGCTGTTCGGGGCGCGATCACGCCGACGGTGTGATCGCTCAGAGCACTGGTTGATCGGCTGCAAACCGACAGCGTGCCCTCGTGCACAGGGCACCGGGTGCTCCCCGCAGCGAAACAAAGGAGGAGGGGCGGAAGCCGAAGCGGGGGACATTCGCGGAGGGGAGTACCCGGTGTCCTGTGCACGCACCCCGCTCTTCACGCATTTCGTGCCAATTTCGCCAGCCGGTTTCCAGCGTTGGCAGCGCCTGGCTACGGATAGACCGGCGCGGCCAGCGCGTCGATGGTGTCGAGGGGAATGGGGACCGCGGCGCTCATGGGTGTCAGCCTCCCACCAGGCTGCTGGCCTGGTCGCTGCGCGGGCCGTGCTTCATGTGGAGGTCCAGCGGCGGCAGGTCGAGCTCGATCAGCGCGCCGTGGGTGCCCGCCAGGTCGAGCACGCCGGTGGACTTCGGTTCGTCGGTGTGCAGCACCACCGCGTAGGGCCCTTCGCCGCGCGCCGCCAGCCGCTGCGACAGCGCATCGCCGCCCTCCTTCTCCACCGCCGCGTTCTCGCGCGGCGAAGAGAGCACCAGCACGCTGCTGCCGAGTGCAATGACCGCCACGCGCACATGGCTGCCGGGCACGGCCACCGGCTCGCCGATGTGGGTGGCGGCATCGTCGGACACGGTGCCGAGCAATGCGCGATAGCGCGCCAGCGTGGCATCGAGGTCTCGCACCGCGACCGCGAGGCTGGCAACCCCGAGCGTGCCGTTGGCATGCACGCGCACCTCGCCTTCAGGCACGCGCAAGGCACGCGGCGTGAGGTCGCCGCAGAGGAAGGGCAAGTCTGCCGAGGACGGACGTGCCGTCTGCCAGCGCAGGCGTTCGCCATCGGGGCGCACGCGGCCGCCATCGAGCGGGCCTTCGAGCGCGAGGCCGCGCGCCTTCGCGTCGGCCACGGTGACAGCGGTGTCGCGCGGCAGCAGCGCGAAGTCGACGATGCCTTCGCCATGCCGTTGCAGCAACTGCCACCATCGCTCGGCGGGCGATGGCTCGCGCCATGCGATCAGTTCGAGATAGCTGCCGTCGCCGAACACCACGAGCGCGTTGTGCGTGGCGCGGCCCGGATGGTCGCCGCCGCGTACCACGTGGAAGCCGAGTGCGCCGTAGTCGGCGATGGTGCGTTCGAGGTCGTGCACCGCGATCACGATGTGGTCGAGTTTCAAGGGCATGGTGTCTGTTCTCCCTGTGTCGGTTCGTTCACTCAAGAGGCGGTGCGGGCAGCGCCCTCGCCGCCGAGGTAGGCATCGCGGATCCGCGCATCGGCCAGCAGCTCGCGCGCCGGCCCCGAGAGGACGATGCGCCCGGTCTGCAGCACATAGCCGTGGTGCGCGATCTGCAGCGCGAGGCTGGCGTTCTGCTCGACCATGAAGACCGAGACGCCCTGGCTGTTGATGCGCGCGATGAGTTCGAGCACCTTGTCGACATAGAGCGGCGACAGGCCCATGGTGGGCTCGTCCATGCAGATGAGCTGCGGGCGGCCCATGAGCGCGCGCGCCATCGCCACCATCTGCTGCTCGCCGCCCGAGAGCGTGCCGGCCTGGAACGCGATGCGCTCGGCCACGCGCGGGAAGAGTTCGAGCATGCGTTCGAGGTCTTCGGCCACGGCCTTGCGGTCGCTGCGCGCATAGGCGCCCATCAGCAGGTTCTCGCGCACGGTCATCGCGGGGAAGAGGCGGCGGGCCTCGGGGACCGAGCCGATGCCTTTGCGGATGATCTGCGGCGTGCCGAGGCCGAGCGTCGACTCGCCGTTGAAAAACACTTCGCCGGAACGCGGCTTGAGCAGGCCGAGCACGATCTTCATCGTGGTCGACTTGCCGCTGGCGTTGCCGCCGAGCAGGCTCACGATCTGGCCGCGGCGGACTTCGAGGTCGAGGTCGAAGTGGGCTTGCACGGGGCCGTAGAAGCTGTTGATCTTGCGCAGCTGGAGAAGCGGTTGCTTCGTCTCATCGAAAGCGGGCGCCGTGGTGCGTTCGGGCAGCCCCTCACCCCAACCCTCTCCCCGGAGGGGCGAGGGAGTCAGAAGGCCGGTGCGGGCGACGGTGGCGATCATGCGGGCACCGCTTCTGCTTGCGTCTCGCCGACATGGCGGTGGCCGAGGTAGGCCTCGATCACGGCGGGATCGTTGCGCACTTCGCCGGGCAGGCCCTCGGCGATCTTGCGGCCGTCGTCGAGCACGGCCACGCGGTCGGAAAGCTGCATCACGAGGTCGAGCTTGTGTTCGATCAACAGGATGGCCTGGCCGCGCGATTTGAGGCCGCGAATGATCTCCAGCATTTCTGCGGTTTCGCTTTCGTTCATGCCGGCCGTGGGCTCGTCGAGCAGCAGCAGGCGTGGCTTGAGCGCGAGTGCACGCGCGATCTCGACGCGGCGGCGGTTCGCGTACGAGAGGCTGTAGGCGGGATGGTCGATGCGCGGCGCGAGTCGTTCGCCGAAGAGCGCGATGATCTCGTGCGCCTCGTCGCGCAGCGCCTGCTCCTCGCGCCGGACGGCAGAAGGCTGCACGAGCGCGAGCGCCAGTTCAGCCAACGCACCCAGGCCGGGCACGCCACCGAGGCGCGGTTTCACGGCACGCAGCCGCGTGTGCGCGCCGACCAGCACGTTGTCGAGCACCGAGAGGTTCGCGAACACGCGGCCGTGCTGGAAGGTGCGCGCCAGGCCACGCTGCGCGAGCTGCTGCGCGGGCAGGCCGGTGATGTCCTGCCCTTCGAAAAGCACCTGTCCCGCATCGGGCCGGTCGAGGCCGGTCACGAGGTTGAAGAGCGTGGTCTTCCCTGCCCCGTTGGGCCCGATCACGCTGAGCAGCTCGCCCTCGCCCACCTGCAGGTCGACCGTGTTCACGGCGGTGAGCCCACCGAAGCGGCGCGTGAGGCCGCGGATCTCAAGCAGCGACGGCATCGCCCGCTTTCTGCGGTGCGTTGGCCGCTTCCGCCTTCGAGTCGATCAGCTTCACCTCGGCGCGGATGGTCTGCGGGTTGCGCAGCAGGTTGAGGATGGGACAGTTGCGCTCGACCGCTTCGAACAAGGCGTCGATCTCCTCGCGGCTCGCGGGCGAATCGATGTGCACCGTGTAGCCGATCTCGTGCGGCCAGATCGGCGTCTTCTCGTGGCCCGGCTTGCCGCCGCGCGGATCGATGAGGCCGGTCACTTCGACCTCGAGGCTTTCGAGCGGCACCTGCCGCTCCGCGGCCTGGATCAGGAAGATGTGCGTGACGCAGGTTCCGAGCACGCCGAGCTGCAGTTCGGGCGAGCTGGGCCCGAGGTTGTAGCCCGCGAAATCGGGCGGGCTGTCGCTGATGACCTGGTGGTCGCGAATGCGCAGGCGGCGCACGCCGCTGCGGCCTTCCGCCTTCACGCTGGCCTTGAGTTGCAGGGGCTGCGCGGTGCCCGCTTCGATGGCGGCATTGCGTGCCAGCACGGCGGCGCGTTTCTCGGCGAGGTAGTCGTTGAGGTGGCTCATGGTGCGGTGTTCTTTCAGACGGTGCCCAGCAAACCCTGCGGGCGGAAACGGATGAGAAGGAGGAGCGCCACGCCATAGATCAGCATGCGGTACTCGGCGGTGATACGGAAGAGTTCCGGAAGGCTCACGAGCGCCACCGCGCCAAGCAGCGCGCCGCTGATGTTCCCGAGCCCGCCGAGGATCACCATCGTGAGCGCGAGGATCGAGATCTGCGAGCCGAAGGTCTCGTGGTTGATGTACGAATACATGTGCGCGGTGAAGGCGCCGCTCACGCCGGCCGCGAAGCCGCCGAAGCCGAAGGCCAGCGCCTTGTAGCGGTCGGGGCTCACGCCGTAGGCGCGCGCGGCCACCTCGTCTTCGCGCACCGCGCGGAAGGTGCGGCCCAGGTGCGAACGCAAGAGGCGCCATTGCAGCAAGGCGAGCAGCACCATTGCGCCGAACGAGGTCCAGTAGATCGCCTCGTTCGAAGACGCATCGCGCCCGAACAGCGAGAGCGGCGGAATGCCCGACACCCCGATGGGCCCGTGCGTGAGGCTTTCCCAATTGAGGATCGTGAGCGCCACGATCTCGCCGATGCCGAGCGTGGCGATCGACACGTAGTGCCCGCGCAGCCGGAAGGCCGGGAAGATCAGCGCGGTGCCGATCAGCGATGTGAGGATGCCCGCGAGCACGATGCCCGTTCCGACCGGCAGGTGCAGGTCGAGCACCAGCAGCGACGAGGCGTACGCGCCGATGGCCAGCAGCCCCGCATGGCCGAGCGAGATCTGCCCGATGGTGCCGGCCACGAGCGTGAGGCTCAGCGCCAGCGCACCGTAGAGCCAGGCGTTGGTGAGCGTCTGCAGCAGGTACGGCGACGGGTCGAAGAGCGGCAGCGCCACCGCTGCGGCGACCAGCGCAACGAGCAGCCGTCGCGGCACATGCCAGGGCTTGCTCGGCGCGATGAAGGTGCCGGTGAGTGGCTCGGGCGGCAGCGCGCGCTTGCGGCCGAAGAGGCCGTTGGGCTTCCACACCAGGATGACCAGCAGCAGCGCAAAGGCAAACAGGTTGCGGTACGGCGTGCCGAGGATCGCGACGCCGTAGCTCTCGATCAACCCGAGCAGCAGGCTGCCGACGATGGCGCCCGGCACATTGCCCACGCCACCGACGACCGTGGCCACCACGCCCTTGAGCGTGGCCTGGAAGCTCATCGCCGGGCTGATGTTGTTGTAGTACATGCCCACGAGCAGGCCCGAGAGGCCGCCCAATGCCGCAGCGATGGCGAACACCGCCTGGTTCACGCGGTCGACGTCCACGCCCATCTGCTGCGCTGCATCGCGGTCCTGCGCGGTGGCGCGCACGGCCCAGCCGAGTTTCGTGAAACGCAGGAAGACGAACAGCACGGCCGCACTCGCGATGCCGATGCCCGCGATCAGCAGGTCGAGCGCGCCGATAGTGCCGGTGCCGATCTGCAGGCGCCAGCCGGGCAGTTGCGTGGGCAGCGAGCGCGGATCGGGGCTGAAGACCAGCTGCACGAGGATGTCGAGCACGAAGCTGATGCCGATGGTGGCCAGGAGCGGTGCGATGCGCGCCGCGCCCTGCAGCGGCCGAAGCCCCACGCGCTCGATCAGCATGCCGAGCGCGCCCGAACCGAGCACCACGAGCGCGATGGTCACCGGCAACGGCGTGTGCAGGTAGGTGATCGAGGCCCAGCCGATGTAGGCCCCGACGGTGTAGACCGAACCGTGCGCGAAGTTGATCAGGTGCGAGACACCGAAGATCAGCGCGAGCCCGACCGCCAGCAACGCATAGATGTTGCCGATGATCAGGCCATTGACCGTGTGGTCGAAGAACGAGGTGAAGCTCATCTATTTGGCCGACGCCAGCGCCGCCTTCTCGTCGACCTGCGCCCACTTGCCGTCCTTCACCACCAGGTTCACGCTCTTCACGCCGATCACGCGGCGCGTCTGCGGATCGAAGCTGGCCTTGCCGAAGATCACGCTGGGCACGTCCTTGATCTTGTAGAACGCATCGCGCACCGCCTTGCGGTCCGCCTTCGGGCCGGCCTGGCGCAGCGCTGCCGCCGCGTACACCACGGCGTCGTAGGCGTAGGCGTTGAAGGCGTCGGGCTCCTTGCCGTACTTCGCGCGGAAGCTCTTCACGAAGTCCTGCACCTCGGCACGGGGCTCTTCGGGATAGAACGCGGTGTTGGTGTAGATGCCATTGACCGCTGCGCCGCCGAGCTCGATGAACTTCGGCGAGTACACCGAGCCCACCGCGGCGATCGGCTGCTTCAAGCCCACGCTGCGCACCTGGCCCGCGATAAGCGCGCCGTCGGGGTAGTAGGAGATCAGCACCAGCCCGTCGGGGTTGGCGTCGCGCACGCGCACCAGCGTCGAGCGGAAGTCCTTCTCGTCGGGCTGGTAGCCCTCGGCGATCGCGAGCTGCGCGCCACGCTCCTGCGCGGCCTTCACGAGCACGTCCTTGCTGGTGCGGCCCCAGTCGGTATTGAGGTAGAGCACCGCGATGCGCTTGAAGCCCAGCGTCTTCACCGCGAGTTCGGCGAGCAGCGGCTGCGCGTCGGCCTGGCTGATCGACGGGCTCCAGATGAAGTCGCCGCCCCTGGTGAAGTCAGGATGCGAGTTGGTGAAGCCGAGCTGCACCAGGCCCGCGCGCTGGTAGATCGGCGAAGCCGCCATCGAGGCCGGGCTCGAAAAATCGCCGAGCTCGATGAGCACGCGCTTGTCGTTCACCAGCTTCTGCGCGATGGCCACCGACTGGCGCGGATCGCTCTGGCTGTCCTCGAAGTTGTAGGCCAGCGGCCGGCCATGGATGCCGCCCTGCGCATTGACGTGGTCGAGCGCGAGGTCGAAGCCCGCCTTCCATTGCGCGCCGTACTGCGCGTTCTGCCCGGTCAGCGGGCCGCTGACGCCGAACCACACCGGTTCGCCGGTGGCGGGCGCGGCCCAGGCCACGATGGGCGCAGCCAGCAGGGCGGCAGAGAGTGCGGCCACATGGCGCAGGAAACGGTGGCGATTGAGCAGCGGCATGGTGTCGGACCCCGGTGATGAATGAGCGTGCAGGGCAACGATTCTTCGCCGCGGCCCCCGAGCGGGGAACGAACAAAAACGGGGAGGCTTATGCGCTTTCCGAGCAAGCGAGGGGTCAATGCCGGCGGGCGCGCCGCCCGCGTTTAAGCTGCGCGCTCCATGAAGCGACGACACCTCCTCCAATTGATGTGCAGCGTGCCGGCCGCGGCCGCACTGACGGCCTGCGGCAAGCGAAAGCCCTCCGCCGCCGCGCTGAAATCCGATGCCCGCGTGCTGGCGCTGGGCGACAGCCTCACCTTCGGCTACGGCGCGCCGCCCGATGCCTCCTGGCCCGCGAAACTGGGCGAACTCACCGGCTGGCAGATCGACAACGCAGGCGTCAATGGCGACACCTCGGCCGGTGCGCTGCAGCGCCTGCCGTCGCTGCTGGGCGCGGGCAGCTACGACGCGATCCTGATCGGCATCGGCGGCAATGACATGCTGCGCGGCGTGTCACCCTCTGCCACCCGCGACAACCTCGCGGCCCTTGTGAGCCAGGCGCGCGCACACACGCCCTACGTCGCGCTGCTGGCCACGCCAGCGCCCGACGCCATGCGCGCGGTCGTCGGCTCACTGAGCGATGCACCGTTCTACGAAGAGGTCGCGAAATCGGGGCAGGCGCTGCTCGTCGCCAATGTGTATTCGAGCGTGCTGTCGGATGCGTCGCTGCGCTCGGACCGCATCCATGCCAATGCGCAGGGCTACGCGAAGGTCGCGCAGCTGCTCTCGGACCAGTTCAAGGCTGCGGGCTGGCGCTGAGCGGGGCCCGCCGGCCGGCTCGCGCTTCCGTTTCGGGCTTCGCCGTTGCCGCTGTGCGCACCGGCAGGCATTCGAGCAAACCGAACAGAAGCTCCATGGCGGTGAAGCCCAGGATGATCACGTTGGCGCCGTGCATCACGGCGTGGATCTGCCAGGCTGCGAACAGAATGCGCGCGACGGCGTCATAGCGGCCGTACTGCACCCGCGGATCGCGAATGCGCAGGACAGCCCAGACCGTGACCACGGAGCCGAGCAGATTGGCCATCAGCATGTGAACGGGATCGAAGGCCGGAAAGGAGCCCGGGAGCTGCAGCCCCTGGATGGTCCACAGCAGGACCGCATGGACCGCGGCGAAGGTCCACGGCGTGGCAAAGCCGATGGTCACCACGAGGTCGTACCAGGCGCTCGCGCGAACGATGCGGCGGTAGGTGTTGAAGTCGATCATTCTCGAGCCCGGGAAATGGAGAAGCCGTCGAAGCTAAAGCCTCGGGTACGCTCCAGGGTCAAGCGACATCTGAAGGAAAAGAGCATGCAGATCGGCAAGCTGGCCTCGGCAACGGGCTTGAGCCGCGACACCCTGCGCTTCTACGAAGAGCGCGGGTTGATCCGCGCCACGCGCGGCAGCAACGGCTACCGGGTCTATGCGAAGGAAACCGTGCAGATGGTGGGCTACATCCGCACCGCGCAGAAGCTCGGCTTCAGCCTCCACGAGATCGGCGACAACCTGCCGGCGCTGTGGGATTCACCCAACCCCGACCAGGCTGTCGCGGCCCTGCTGGCGGACAAGGTCGCCGTCATCGACCGGAAGATCGCCGAGTTGAATGCGCTGCGGCAGGAGCTGCTCGAGCGCGCGCCCGCCAACTGTCCGATGGCTCAGGCGCCCCGCAGCAGATCGACGTAGGCGCCCTGCACCAGCTGGTCGGCGCCGATGCCGAGCTGCGCCATGAGCGCATGCGCCTCAGCCACGCCGGCCTCGGCGGATTCGCCCTCTTCCAGCACCACTTCGAGCTCGAGGAATTCACCCAGCCCTTCAACGCGGTCGAGGTGCACGCGCGTGCGGCCCACGAGGAACAGCCGGCGGTGCTTCCGCACGCGGCCGGACTGGCCCCAGGCAAGCGTGAGCGATTCGCGCAGCGTGTCGGGCGTGGTGGTGGGCGAGATCAGGTAGAACGATTCCTTCGGGCCGCTGCTGTTGGCGCGGCGGTAGAAGATCAGCTCGGCACGGTCGGGCGTGAAGGTACGCAGCTTGAGGCGGTCGGCGCTGTTCTCGCAGTGGAAGAAGGTGTCGTCCTGCGCGATTTCGACAGGGCCCGAGTCGGCGAGCTTCGCGGCGATGAGAGCCACGCGTTCCACGCTGTCGATGCGGGCCTTGATCTCTATGTTTCTTGCCATCTCGGTGGGTGTGTCTCGCGTTGTGTTGCGGGGTGCTTATGCACTGGGTACGTTTCGGGGTGCGTGCACAGGACACCGGGTACTCCCCTCCGCGAATGTCCCCCGCTTCGCTCCTCCTTTATTTCGCTGCGGGGAGCACCCGGTGCCCTGCGCACGATGGGCGCTGCTCTCGTGCTGGCCGATCAACCGCTGCGCTGAGCGATCACGCCGATGGGGTGCCTTGCGCAGCGAAATAAAGGAGGAGGCATGCGGCCTTAGGCCGCGCCGGGGGACATTCGCGGAGCAAGGTACCCCGTCGGCGTGAGCGCGCCCTGAACAAGGCCCCCAACGCACAACGCATCGCGTCGAAACCGATTCCGCGATGTTCCCAGGTCAGGGTGCGTTGCCTTGCGGACCCACAGGCGGCGGCGCCGCGCGGCCGCTGGAGCCGGGCGCGAGCTTGCGGCCGAAGGCCTCGCCAACGTTGCGCACTGGCCGGCTGGCGCGGGCCGACACGTTGTTGACCCCGCGCCGCGTCGCGCCTTCGGCGCGGTCGATGCCGCGGCCGGCCGCGTTGGTGCCGCGCTGCACGCCGCTCACCACCTTGCTGTCGCGTGGCGGCGGCTTGAGCGTATGGGCGCGCTCTGCCCTGGGCGGGTTGTCGGCGCTTTGCGCATGCACGGCGGCAGCAGGCAGCAGCAGGAACGCGGCGGCAAAGGCAAGGGTATGGGTGAGCGTCTTCATGATGGGCTTCYTTGTTCGTCGTTCGGTTCAGCGGCCGCATCGGCGGCCGCGACACGCGCCATGCGTTCGCTCTTCCAGTACACGTCGTCGCCGCCGTCCATGCGGTTGAGCACGCGTGCGAGCACGAAGAGCAGGTCGCTGAGCCGGTTGAGGTATTGGCGCAGTGCGTCGTTGAGTTCCGCCGTCGCACCGAGCGCCACCACCGCGCGCTCGGCCCGTCGTGCCACCGTGCGGCACACATGCGCGAGCGAGGCCGCACGGGTGCCGGCCGGCAGGATGAATTCGGCGAGCCGCGGCAAGGCGGCGTTGTGCTCGGCCAATGCGTTGTCGAGCTGCAGCAGCGCATCGGCCTTGAGCAGCGTGAAGCCCGGCATCGAGAGTTCGCCGCCGAGGTTGAAGAGCTGGTGCTGCACATCGACCAGCAGTTCGCGCACGGCCTCGGGCACGGGCTCGCAGAGCAGCACGCCGATCTGCGAGTTGAGTTCGTCCACGTCGCCCATCGCGTGCACGCGCAGATGGTCCTTGGGCACGCGGGTGTTGTCGCCGAGGCCGGTGGTGCCGTCGTCGCCGGTGCGGGTGGCGATCTGGGAAAGTCGGTTGCCCATGGGCGCTCCTGTTCTATCTACTGCGCGACGGTCGATGCGTCGATCTTGCCCGCCAGCCACTGCAGGCCTGCAAGATGCTGCTGGTCATGGCTGCAGAGGTAGTGAATCAGGCTGCGCATCGTGAGCGGGCCGTAGCCGTCGAACACGGCCGTGCGCGCCAGTTGCGCATCGCTCAGGTTCGAGACGATTTCCATGGTCTGCACACGTGCGAGGCGAAAGTCGGCCAGCACCTTCGCTGCGTCGGCCGTGCCGTAGGCGCGCTCGATGGCGAGCGGCTCGCTGTCGATGGATGCCAGCGTCGGATGGCTCTCTGCCAGCGTGCGGCGAAAGCGCACGTGGTAGCCCTCGATCTCGATGTCGCGCACATGGCAAAGCTGCTCGATGGCCGTGAAGGCCTCGCTGGGCACGCCCTCCCATGAGGGCGGCGCCCAATGCCGGAACACGTCGGGAATGGCCGCATAGTGGGCCTCGAGTTGCGACGGAAACGCCGCGAGTGCGCTGAGGGTCGTGGGGTTCATGTTTTTTACCGAAGCGCATTATGGTGCTCGCTCCGTAAAATGACCGCAACACCCTGCCCCCATTACCCCAGGAGACGCCCGATGAACGCCCCGACCCAAACCTCGCACCTGATGCCGGCGCTTCATCTGCGCGACGTGCCTGCCAGCCTGATCGACGGACTGAAGGCGCGCTTCGGCGCCAACTGTTCCACGGCGATGGCGGTGCGCACGCAGCACGGGCGCGACGAGTCGTCGTTCGATGCGCCGCCGCCCTCGGCCGTGGTGTTTGCCGAAAGCACGCAGGACGTGGCCGATGCAGTGAAGCTGGCGAGCGAGCACAGCGTGCCGGTCATTGCCTTCGGCGTCGGCTCCTCGCTCGAAGGCCACCTGCTCGCGGTGCAGGGCGGCATCAGCATCGACGTGTCGCGCATGAACAAGGTGCTCTCGGTCAACGCCGACGACCTCACGGTGACGGTGCAGCCGGGCGTCACGCGCAAGCAGCTCAACGACGAGATCAAGAGCACGGGCCTGTTCTTCCCCATCGATCCAGGTGCGGACGCCTCCATCGGCGGCATGACGGCCACGCGTGCGAGCGGTACGAACGCGGTGCGCTACGGCACGATGCGCGAGAACGTGCTGGCGCTCGAAGTGGTCACGGCTGCCGGCGAAGTGATCCGCACCGGCACGCGTGCGAAGAAATCTTCCGCTGGCTATGACCTCACGCGCCTCATGGTGGGCAGCGAGGGCACGCTGGGCGTGGTCACCGAGGTCACGCTGCGCATCTACCCGCTGCCCGAGGCGGTGTCGGCGGCGATCTGCTCGTTCCCGAGCATCGAAGCAGCCGTGCGCACCACCATCGAGACCATCCAGCTCGGCGTGCCGATCGCGCGCGTGGAGCTGATCGACGTGAACACGGTGCGCATGGTGAATGCCTACGCCAAGCTGGGCCTGCGCGAAGAGCCGATGCTGCTGATGGAATTCCACGGCTCGCCGGCCGGCGTGAAGGAACAGGCCGAGACGGTGCAGGAGCTCGCAAGCGGCCACGGCGGCAATGCCTTCGAGTGGGCCAGTACGCCGGAAGAACGCACGCGCCTGTGGACCGCGCGGCACAACGCCTATTTCGCGGCCGTGCAGTCGCGCCCCGGCTGCCGGGTGATCTCGACCGACACCTGCGTGCCGATCTCGCGCCTGGCCGATTGCCTGCTCGACTCGGTGGCCGAGGCCGACGCGAGCGGCATCCCCTACTTCCTCGTCGGCCATGTGGGCGACGGCAATTTCCACTTCGGCTATCTGCTCGACCCGAACATTCCGGAAGAGCGCGTGAAGGCCGAGGCACTGAACCATGCGCTCGTGAGCCGTGCGCTGGCGCTCGAAGGCACCTGCACCGGCGAGCATGGCGTGGGGCTGCACAAGATGGACTTCCTGGTGAACGAGGCAGGCGTGGGTGCCATCGACATGATGCGCACGATCAAGCGGGCGCTGGACCCGAAGAACATCATGAATCCCGGGAAGATCTTCAGCCTCTGATCCGTTCAAGCGTGCATTGAAAAAGCCCGGCGGCTCGCAAGAGCCCCGGGCTTTTTTGTGGCCTGAAGGCCAACAGCTTTTACTTGCGACGACGCGCCGGTGCCTGCTCTGGCGGCACGTAGGTTTGCGATGGTGCAGCACCACCATCCACACCGAGTCGACCGCCACCACCGAGGCCCTGGCCGCGAACGGTCTGCGCCTTGTAGTTGCGCAGCGAACGAACCATCTGGTTGAAGGCGTCCATGAAGGCCGCGGCAATCACCTTGCCCTGCGCCGTGTTGGTGTAGCCGCCGAGGCCGCCGGCGGCACTCCGGCCGGCGAGCGCACCGAAGGCGCCGAAGTCGGTCTTGGAGGCGCTGCCTTCCGCGGCCGCGACCTGCACGCCCGAACGGTTGTCGATGAGCGTCAGCAGCGCGCTGGCTTCCTTGGTCTGCATGCTGCCGCCGACAGCGGCCAGCGCGCGGCCACGGCCGCCGCCCACCAGGCCGCCGAGCGCACCGCCGATGCCGCCGGCGTCGCTGTTGCTGAACACGATCTCGGGCGACAGGCCGTAGTCGGA